>DUEF01000079.1 GCA_011176555.1 Caldilineae bacterium | reverse complement strand
TCGCGTTGATTTGGACTGCATTGCTGCTGATTGCATTGGACTTCAGTTTAGGCCAAATCACCCTGATTTCCTGGCTCTTTCTGATTCCGATCAGCCTGGCGGGCGGGCTGATCGTCACCCGGCCCGGATTCAACAGTCTGGTCACGCTCAGCATCCTGGGCATTTTCGGCGCTTATTTCGCTTTGGTCTATTTGCAACGCGTGCCCCTGACGTTATCAGTGCCACCCGACCTTTTGGTGTCGCTCTCAGTGGCGCTTGGGGTCGTGCTGCTTATCCTAAATGCGTTGGTCGAATCCCTGGTCGCCTACCTCTATCAGACCCAAGAGGCCTTTCTCAAGACCCGCGTGCAGTACCTACAAACCCTGAATGATCTGGAGCAGATCAGGCGAGAGCTCGCTGACACCCAACGTCAGGTGCGACGCATCGAACGTTTGAGCACGATCGGTCATTTTGCCGGGCAACTGAGCAAAACCTTGCGTACGCCTCTGGAGACCATGGAGATCGCACTGAACCAGCCTTCGGAGACGCTGTGCCAACCCGATCTCATCGCTAAATTGCGCCATGAAATCGCTACGGCGGTGCGCTTGACCGATGGTTTGCAACATCTTGCCGACTTGGGTCGGCTTCACATCGAAACCGTGAATCTGGATGACTTATTAGCCGAAGAGCTTGCACACATCCACATACCGGAGAACGTCAGTATCTCCGTCGAGCAACCGCCTGTCTTCCCCTCCATCCAGGCGGATTCCAAGCAAATTCGCTTGTTGATGCACCATCTTATCGATAATGCTATCCGCGCGGTGGAAGAGGAGGGCGGCGAAATCCGTCTCGCTTTGGCGTCTGATCCAGAGGGCGTGCGCCTCAGTGTCAGCGACAATGGACCGGGAATCCCGGAAGAGCAGCTTGAACTTATTTTTGAACCTTTGTACACGACCCAACAGCAAGGATTTGGTTTGGGCCTGGCCATTTGCCAGCAGGTGGTGCAAATGCATGGGGGACAGATCACGGTGGACAGCGTGGTGGATGAGGGCACAACGTTTACGGTTTCACTGCCGCGCGTGCCCCGACATCCTCCCGAAGAGCTCGCACAAGATTCGGCAGGTTGAAACGACTTGCCCCGAATCTGAACGCGTTCCGACCTTGGCGCGTCATTGATTCTCTGCGTACCTTGTGCTAAGATCACGACATGTTTTCCCGAAATTGGAACAAACAATGGATCATCATCAGTCTGCTGCTCGTTGGCATGTCAGCGCTCGGAAGTTGCACGCGAGAACGTAATCCCTGGCCCGCGGAGGCGTCCAATCCGCTTGTCACGAAATTAGCGCCGACGCCCTCGCCGGCTCATACCATAACGCCGTCCACCACGGGAACGCCTGTACAGCAGGCCACGCTTGAACCGGGCGAAACCTTAAACGTCACCCCTTCTCCAGGAGATAGGCTGCCGCCCCTGCCCGGCAACGAAACCTTGACTCCGGAACCGCCCACACCCACGCCTGAGCCAACGTTCATCCTTTACGAGATTAAACCTGGCGATTCACTTTACACCATCGCCGTTGACTTCAAGATTACCGTCGAGGACATCAAACGGTATAATCAACTCGCCAACCCCAACACCTTGCGCGTCGGACAGCAACTGAAAATTCCCCAGCCGAACGCAACCGTGACCATCGAAAAAAAGAAACAGGATGACGAAGGGTATATTCACGTCGTCAAACGCGGTGAGACGCTTTTCGATGTCGCTCAACGCTACAGCGTGCCGCTAAATGAACTAGCAAAGGCGAACGGCATCACTGATCCCGGCGCTTTGCGTGTGGGGCAACGTTTGCGCATCCCAAACACAGCAGCGCCAAAACCTACGAATACGGGCCAACGGGTGCACATTGTCCAACCTGGCGAGACCCTATCGGCGATCGCCGTCCAGTATGGCGTCACTCCCAAAGCCATTGCCAAGGCCAACGGTCTTAGCAATCCCAGCCGTATTGTCTCCGGCCAGAAACTCGTTATCCCTTAAGCGGACGGAGTCGGCGCAGGATGGGGGGGCGGGTTACGTCAGTTGCGGTAGTCGCTGTCAGCCATTTGCCGGTTTCCTGTCATGCTCCCATCCCGGAAAAATGAGACACTGTAAGCAGGAAAAACAATTCACACCCCTCAAGGAGAGAACCCATGGGTCAATTGATATTTGCATTGTTACTGGCGCTTGTCGCTGGCGTCGGCGTCACCGTCCTGATCGCTGCGGCCAAAGCGCGCCAGGGAAAGCCTCAACCGGGCAGCGCCCTGCTCCCCGGCGTGATCGTCTTTGTTGTTATTCTGATCATCTTCGCCATTCTCAATAGCTACACCATTGTCCAGGCGGGCTCTGTCGCCGTTGTCAAGCGTTTGGGTGAAGTGGTCACTGTCTTTGAGCCCGGCTTGAACTGGAAAATCCCCTTCATCGACCAAACGATCGTCTATCGCACCCAGGAAATCGTCTACGAAACCAGTGATACGCCCGAAACATCGAAGGCTGATTACACAGACTTCGAGATCGACACCGCCACCAGTGATGGCCAGCAAATTACCGCCAGCTACACGGTTCGCTTCCGCATCAGGCCCCAAGAAGCGGCAAACATCATCAATAATTTGGGCGACGAATCGGAAGTCGTCGAGAAAATCGTCAAGCAGAACAGCCGCGTCTGGGTGCGCACGTTGCTCCGTAACTACGAGGCCAACCAGCTCTATTCGGGTGACATCCAGGCAGCACAGGACGCCATCTCCGCACAATTGCGGGAGGACTTCGAGGAGGAAGGTCTGGAGCTCGTCTTCTTCGGCCTGCGGCAAATCGGTTTCAGCGACGCGTACAAGACCGCGGTCGAAACCAAGCAGATCGAGGCTGAAAACATCATCACCAAACAGAACCTTGCACGCCAGGCGGAATACACAAAAAAGCGTACGATCACCGAGGCTGAGGCCGAAGCCGAACGCCAGCGCCTGGAACGCATCGGCGTCGCTCAGGGGGAAGCCGAATCCATCAAATTGCGCGCTGAAGCCGATGCCGAAGCTACGCTTGTACGCGCCAAGGCGCAGGCCGAGGCCAACCAACTCATTGCCAAGAGCCTGACCGCCGAGGTCATCCGCTGGCAGGCGGTGAATCAGTGGAATGGTCGCTATCCCACGGTGGTCAGCTCCGGCAACAGCGAGCAACTGATTTTGCCCGGCGACTTGTTTAGCAACGCCGAAACGCCCTGACTTGTTCCTGCATCAAAATAGGGGTTGACAATCGCCCCTTAAACTGCTAATCTGTAGGCAGACGCAATAAGCAATAGGGTGGTCTATGCATTCGAGACACGTAGCAGGCCTTGAACCCCATTCTGTTTACTTTGACTAGTCGTTTCCAAGCGGCAGTGTTTCTTGTTGGCGCTCAATGCCAGCCAGATACTGTCGCTTTTGCATTTTCATAGATACTGGCGATTGGGTATTTCGTCCGCCCGATTGAGATTCGCCAATACCCAGCATCCCATAGCCAAACCAGATCAAAATGGGAATTCGCACCTCGACGTTCCCATGATTTATTAACCCACTTTTCTTAGAGACCATTTCATCAGGAGGAAACCCCATGATTCAGGAAGAAAATTTACGTGAGCTCGTGGAATTTGATGGTCAAAACTATCCTGTTCTCAGTCTCTACCTCAACGTCGATCCCCGTCAACGCTCCACCGAAAAATACCGACTCGCTTTACGCAGGCTTTTCGCCACGGCGCCTGAGGCCGACCCTGCTGATATCCAGCGCATCGAACAATACATCGATCTGGAATACGACCGACAGGCTCGTGGCATCGTCTGTTTCTCCTGCCAGAAAAAGGATTTCTGGCGCGTTTACACCTTCGAAGTTCCCGTCGACGACACCATCATGATCGACCGACGCCCTCTGGTGCGACGTCTTGTGGATCTGATAGACACTTACGGCTACCTGGGCGTCGTGGCTGTCGATAGGCTTGGCGCGCGGTTCTTCTCCTTTCATCTCGGCGTGCTGGAAGAAGCGACAGGCACAGTTGGCGAAGATGTGAAACGACATAAACAGGGCGGCTGGTCGGCATCTCGCTACCAGCGCCATGAAGATGAAGCCGCCATGAGCAACTTGCGCCTTGCCGCGGAACTAACCGAGGAATATGCACGTCAATATCATTGGCGTCACCTCGTGCTGGCAGGCACGGATGGCAATGTCGCCCAGTTCAAGGAAATGTTGCCCAAATCCATCCAGAGCCTGGTCGTCGGTTCCACCCCCCTCAGCCTGACGGCCAGCCCCCAGGAAATTCGTGAACGCACCGAAGCCATCGCCTTGAATGCGCATCACGACTACAATCAACGATTAGCTTCCAGGTTGCTGGTCGCCGCCGCCAAGAACGCAAACGCCGTGGTCGGCCTGGAACCCACGTTGGACGCCCTGCAAAGCGGGCGCGTTTACCAACTGCTCTTCACTGAAAATTATAACGTCGACGAAGGCCTTGTGCAACGGTGTCTGGACTGTAACTACTTGAGCCTTAGCGATGATGGTGTTTGCCCCCTCTGCGGCGGCGCCACGGAAGCGATTCCCGACGCCATTAACACGATTGCACGTAGAGCCATCATCCAAGACGCTCTGGTCACCGTGCTCCCTCCTGACAATCCCCTGGTCGCCGAAGGGCAATACCTTGGCGCCTATCTACGGTACTGATATCGCGCCTCCCCCCCGAATCCGCTTTGACGCCCAACCAGAAAACTACGCCCCACCCCATCCTCATAGTGCTTCTGTCCGCGCTGGCCGTGTTTACGATTGGCTTATTGCTGATCACACTGGGACTGCGCTCGCTAGTGCCGCGCCCGGCCATCACCCCTACTGTCGACATGGCGCAGTTGCCGATTACGCCTTTGCCCCAGATCACGCAGCCGGCAGCGACACCCGCCCCCACCAATACACCGGCC
>DUEF01000078.1 GCA_011176555.1 Caldilineae bacterium | reverse complement strand
GAACCGAGAATCTGATCTTCGACATGATGCTGAACCCGACCTTTGCGCGCGATCTCTTCGACCGCGCCATCGAAGAAGTGCTCGCTCCCTGGATTCTCTACCAAAAAACGCATTTCCCCGCCGCCACCAACATCGTCGGCAGCGACGCCTCGGCCTCGGTTCCGATCCTCAGTCCCGGCATGATTCGAGACTGGATCACGCCGGACATTTTACGCTTGCGCGAGCTTTGCGGCCCGGAAATCTATGTCCCGAACTGGGTGGGCGAGGCGCTCTTGCCTGAACCAGAGCAACTGCTCGATCTGAAGCGCGAGGTGGCGACGGATTTCATCGAAGGCCAGGACCCGGATGTTGCAATTTTGGGCCCCGAGTTCTATCTGGCGTATGCGCAGCAGCACGATCTCGCCCTGTTGCTCGGCCTGGGCGCGGCGTTTATGGACGCCAGCAGCCCGGAAGCAGTGGCCGCGCGGGTGCAGCATTATGTCGAAGTGGGCAAGCAGCACGATCGTTTCGCCCTTTTCTTCTGCAATCTCGGGGCCACGACGCCGCCGGAAAATGTGAGAGCCGCTGTCGAAGCAGGGAGAAACCATGGAACTTATATCCCCGAACTAAGCGCCTACGAAAATGGCATCGAACCCCACCCGATTACCTGAGCCCCACCGCGGACGCTCCATCCGCCTGACCCTCGATGGACGAGAAGTCACAGCCTACGAAGGCGAAACGGTCGCCGCCGTCCTCCTGGCCGAAGGCCAGCGCACTTTCCGGCGCACGGCGCACGGGGATGAACCGCGCAGCCTCTTCTGCGGCATGGGCGTTTGCTTCGATTGCCTGGTGACGGTGGATAGCCGGCCCCATGTGCGGGCCTGTTTGACGCCGGTGAGGGAAGGGATGCGGGTGGAGGTCGGAGGGCAGAGGTCGGTAGGGGCGTACCCTGGCGGTCGCCCCAACGGAGGGGCAAATCATGATCTGCCCTTACCGAACATGCCGCCCGTGCTGGAGACGGAAGTGGCGGTGGTGGGCGCGGGGCCGGCCGGGTTGGAGGCTGCACTGGCCGCGGCCGAAGCCGGGGCGCGGGTGGCGCTGGTCGATGGCAACGCCCTGCCCGGCGGCCAGTATTTCAAACAGCCTCCGGCCGATTTCTCGACCGGGACGCCTGATCCCCACCTCCGAGAAGCCGCCCCGCTCTTCGCGCGCTTGCAGGCTTGCCAGACTCTCACCCACCTGGCGGACACCCAGGTATGGGGAACGTTTGCGGATGAGGACGGTGGTTGGCTGCTCACGCTGTACGGATGCTCGGCGCCGCACCGCCTGAAAGCGCATATCGTGATCCTGGCCACCGGCGCTTATGACCGTCCCATCGCTTTTCCCGGATGGACTTTACCCGGCGTGCTCACCGCGGGCGCAGTGCAGACTTTGCTCAAGACGCAGGGGATCAGGCCTGGCCATCGTTTCCTGCTGACGGGCAGCGGCCCCCTGCAACTGGTGGTGGCGGCCCAGCTCGTCGATGCTGGGGCCGAGGTTGTGGCCGTGCTGGAAGGTGCGCAGGTCTCGGCGCTACTCCGGCCGGGACACACGCTCGCGGCCTGGGGCCAGTGGTCTCGGCTGGGGGAGGGCTGGGCGGCCTGGCGCACGCTACGAAAAGCGGGCGTTCCCATCCACTTTGGCCGGGCAGTGGCCGCAGCTCGCGGCGTGGATGAACTAGAGGCTGTCGATATCGTCTCCCTGGACGAAGATTGGCGACCCATCTCCGGCAGTACAGAAACCGTGGCCGTCGATACGCTCGTCCTTGGTTACGGCTTCCTCCCGGCCACCCAACTCAGCCGGCTGATGGGCTGTGAACACGAATTTGCTCCGCGGCGCGGCGGTTGGGTCCCGGTGCGAGATGATACGATGCAGACAACGCTCGATGGCGTGTATGCTGTGGGCGATGGCGCCGGGATCGGCGGCGTCGCCCTGGCGCGGTTGGAGGGGCGCGTGGCAGGTTGGGTGGCAGCCAACAGGGTGGGGCGATCAGATGATCAGGCGCTGCGAGCGCACATCGAAAGCGTGCGCCCCGTCTTGGAACGAGAACGCCGTTTCGCCGATCTCCTGGGCAAGTTATTCACGCCGGGGCCGAGCCTCTACGCGCTGGCCGACGACGCCACCCTCATCTGCCGGTGCGAGGAGGTGCGCCTGCGCGACGTGCGTAAAGCCCAGGCGTCCGGTTGCACGACGCTGAACGAGATCAAGGGCCTCACCCGCGTCGGCATGGGCAATTGCCAGGGCCGGATCTGTGGTGATCTGCTCGCTCGCGTCCTGGTGGATGCAGACTTGCCTGAGAAGGAATACGAGCAGCGACTGGCCGCGCTGGGCTTACTTTCCGTGCGTCCGCCCATCACTCCGCTGACGGTGGAGGAATTGGCGCAGAGGTAGAGCAGTTGGCCGGGAGAGCGGGAGTGGGAAAATCAGAAGATTGACGCCCTGATTTACGGGTTTTCTGACTTACCGACTATAATGACAGTCTCACCAACAAGAAACGCAAGGAAATGCATGAAAACAGTCACAGAACTTAACAACCGCCAACTCACCGAACATATCAGCAGCAGAAACCATGCTATGGCCGGAGCAGCGATTGCGACATCGGCGGCGCTGGCCTGCAGCCTTGGCGAAGTCTGCGTGCGCGTCAGCATCCAACACCACGATGCGGCTATCACCCGAACGGCAGCCGAGCAGGCCACCGCCCGGCTCGATGAAATCCGCCAGGCGTTGCTGGCCCTGGCAGACGAGGATGGCTCCGCCATCACCGCTTTCGCCGCACTGCGTGACGCTGGACAGGAATTGAGCGGACAGGAGCTACTCTGCCAACTGCCGGTGGATATGGGACATCTGGCCATCGAGGCCGCGACGCTGATGCAGGACGCCCGTCCTCTTGTCCACAGCCACCAGGACGATCTGGAAATGGCGATCCGCCTGCTCGACGGCGCAGCGCGAGCCGCCACCTTACTACTGGACTCCAACCTGCGCATCTGGCCTGACCCCGCTTTGCTGGCCAAGTTCGAGCCGCACCTGGCCGGACTCAGGCAAGAGGTTGAGCGAATACAACCGGTCGAGAAAATACGAGATTAGCCAAACAACTGAGAATGGGCGCGCTCGAAACCGCCGGATTTGAAATCACACTCCACCATCAAAATCGCTGACATGAATCTCGATCACCTTTTATCCACAAAAGACCTGATACCTCCCCTCGATTACACCGAAACGCAGATTTGGGCGCGGCAGATCGGTGATTGGACAGGATTGGCCATTTATCCCCGCTCCATCGCTGTCGCCCATCATGCTCTTTTCTGCCTGGGACGCGACACCGAGGAAAAACGTCTGGTTATCCTCTCACAGCATGCGCCCGTCGCCACTGAATTCGCTGGTGAAGATCGCATCGTCCAATTCGGCGGCGACAACCTGGCGCTGAAACAATGCCCCACCAGCGCCGCCAATGTCCAGGCGCTGCACCGGGCCCTGCCCTTCACCAAGCCCCGCCGCCTGGGGTTAGCGACATCGGCCGGGTGTGGTGACAGGTTGGGCCTGGCCACGCCGGGACACATCCAGGCCATCAGAGGCACGGGCATCGCCCCCATCCTCGCCCAGCAGTCGATGCGCGAGAACGCTCGCACCTATCGCACGCCGCAGGAGGTGATCGACGACGCCACCTGGGGCGTGTTCCAGGAGGGTTGGCGCGAGGGCTACGGCGCTGACGCCGACCATCTCAAAACCCCGGCGGATATCGACATCTGCGTGGCCGCTGGCTACACCTTTTTCACCATCGACCCCGGCGATCATGTGAACAACGAAGCGCACACGGCCCCCAGCGACCGCCTGAACGAGATCGTGGCCGAACTACCCTGGGATGTTCTCGAGACCACATCCGCCGACCTTAGCAGGCGCTATCTCGACCGGACTTTCGAGATCGCCGATGACTTCGTCATTTCCTTCAGCGAAGAGACGCTGGCCCGGGCTGCGGGCAAATACGGCCAGGCAATCGCCCACACCGCCTTGATGTACCGCCATCTGGCCGAGCTCACTGAAAACTTCGAGTTGGAAATGTCGGTAGACGAGACAGAAACCGTGACATCAGAGGAAGAGCACTTCTTCATCGTCAGCGAACTCAAGCGCCTGGGCGTGCAATGGGTGAGCCTGGCCCCGCGCTACGTCGGTCGTTTCGAGAAAGGCGTGGACTACATCGGCGATCTGGAAGAATTCGAGGCCAGTTTCGCCCGCCACGCCGCCATCGCCCGTCACGCCGGTCCCTACAAACTCAGCCT
>DUEF01000077.1 GCA_011176555.1 Caldilineae bacterium | reverse complement strand
ATCGTGAGTTGTAGGTGACCGGCGTCCTGGAGCGTGAGCACGGGCTGGTGGGGGCCGATCACTTCGCCGGGAGAACGGTAGCGGGCCGAGATCAGACCGCTGGTGGGGGCCTGCAGGCGGGTCTGTTCCAGTTGGACGGCCAGGGCGTCGCGCGCGGCGCGGGCTTGCTCGACCGCTGACTCGGCCGCGGCGATCTGGGTTGCGGTGGGGCCGGCGCTCACGGCTGCAAGCGCGGCGCGCGCTTGTGCGACCCCGGCTTTCGCCTCGTCGCGGGCATTGGTGGCGGCGATGATCTGTGCTTCGGCTGTCTGAGGATTGGCTTTCGTGCGTTTGAGGTCGGCGAGCGTGGTGCGCGCTTGTTCGACCGCGGCTTCGGCGGCTTGCGCGTCCTGCCAGGCGCTCCAGGCGTTCTGTCCGGCCAGATTCCATTGCCGGTTGGCGTAATCGATTTTGTCGCGCGGGGTATCGATATGGATTTCACCGCCACCCGGCAGTTGCACATCCACACCCGCCCACAGGTCTCGCGTGATCGCCTCCCACATCTGTACTTCGATGTCCGCGGCCTCGGCCAGATGGCGGGCGGCGCGGGCATGGGCTTTGGCTTCGAGCAGGGCGGCGTTGGCCTGGGCGATCTGCACATCGAGGGCTTGCGGGTTGTCGCGCAGGAGGATGGCGTCGGCCAGGGCGCTCTCGGCCGCGGCCAGTGCGCTTTCGGCGGCGGCCACCCGCGCTTCGGCGAGCTTGACATCCACGGGACGCACCGCGCTTTGGAGGCGGGCAAGCTTCGCTTCAGCCTCGGCGATATCGGCGTCGGCCAGATCGAGTTGCAATTGCAGAAGGCTGTCATCCAGCCGCACGAGTTGCTGCCCGGCCTCCACGCTGTCCCCCTCCTCGACGCTGATCTCGACCAACCGCCCCCCGACTTCGGCGGCAATGTCGGTCGCGCCGGCTTCCAGGAACCCGGTCAGTTGCAGGGTCTCCGGCCCGCTATCCTGCGGCGCCAGCGGATTGGTGCAGGCGGTCAGGGTGAGCGCCAGCAGGAGAAGGAGGTAACGTAATTTGGCCATGGATTCTTTGAACATGATGTCTGGGTTTTCTGGTATTGGATAGTGGGTATTAGGTATTCGCAGATTGACGGAAGGGACGTCCAATACCAAATATCCAATGTCAAAGTTACTGATTCACATTCCGTAATTCGACAGTTTGTCGCACGTTCGCGATAAACACATCCTCCAACGAGGGCGGAATGCGTTTGATGCTGCGGGGTTCGGCGTCCGCCTGCTGCAACAAGTCGGTCAGCTCGTCGAGGCGTTGGTCGAGATCGGGGCCGGCCGCGTGCACCCGTTCGCCGTACAGGGCCACTTCCGGGATGCCGGCCTCGCGCAAGGCGGCCAGCGCCCGTTGCGGGTGCCGACAGATGATTTCGACCACCAGCCCCGGCATGCGTTCGCGCTTGATCTCGGCCGGTGCGCCATCGGCGATGAGCCTGCCGTGGTGGATGAAGGCCAGGCGGTGGCACTGCTCGGCCTCTTCCATGTAGTGCGTGGTCACGAAAATGGTGGTGTTTTGCTCGGCCAGGGTGTAGAGCAGCCGCCAGAAATTACGACGGCTGACCGGGTCCACACCCGCGGTCGGTTCATCCAGGAAAAGCAGTTCCGGCCGATGGAGGATGGCCGCGCCCAGAGCCAGGCGCTGTTTCCAGCCTCCCGCCAGATTCGAGGTCATGCGCTGGCGCTGGACGTCGAGTTCGATCAGGCCGAGGATTTCATCTTTGCGGCGTGCGAGCGCTCGCCCCTGCAAGCCGTAGGTGCGACCGTAAAACGTGAGATTTTCATCGACCGTGAGATCGGGGTACAGGCTGAACTTCTGGCTCATGTAGCCCACGCGCCGGGCGATGTCCTGCGGTCGTTTGAGAACGTCGATGCCCAGCACGGTGGCGGCGCCGCTGGTGGGCGGCAGCAAGCCCAACAACATGCGGATGGTGGTGGTCTTGCCGGAACCGTTCGGGCCCAGGAAGCCGAATATCTCGCCCTGGCGCACGTCGAATTCGATGGCGTCCACGGCTGTAAAATCACCAAAACGCTTGGTGAGATCTCGGACGGTGACAACAGTGGGAGGAGTGGACATGAAAGTAGGAGCGCACCCTTGCGGTCGCCCGCACTACGCATCACTTACTTGCGTCATCAAATACACGAATGCTTCTTCCAGGCGGGGCGCGTCGGGCAGGATTTGTTGCACGCGCACATCGTGGTTGGTTAGAAATCGTTCCAGGGCGGCGGCGTCGGCCACATCCAAAAAGACATGCAGGCGGTCGCCGTACACCTGATGCGCCAGATAGCCGGGATAATCGGCGATGACGGCCTCTGCTTGCAGCAGGTCGGGCGTGTAAACCGCCAACATCTGGCCGGGCGTGAGCTGCCGTAATGCTTCGGGCCGACCCTGGCGGATCAACCGACCATTGTGCATGAGCCCGACCTGGTTGCAGCGTTCGGCCTCGTCCATGTACGGCGTCGTGACCAAAATCGTGACGCCCTCCAGGTGCAGTTCGCCGAGGATGTCCCAGAATTCCCGGCGACTGACCGGATCGACGCCGTTGGTGGGTTCATCCAGCAAAAGCACCTGCGGTTGGTGGATGAGCGCGCAGGCCAGCGCCAGTTTCTTCTTCATGCCGCCAGAGAGATGTGCGGCCGGACGTGCGGTGAACTGTTCCAGGCGGGCGAAGTGCAGCAGGCGGTCGAGACGATGGCGGCGTTCCGCCCCGCGCACGCCGAAGATGTCCGCGTAAAAAGTGAGGTTTTCCAGCACCGAAAGATCGCCGTACAGGCTGAAATGCTGGGGCATGTAGCCGACAAGACGCCGAAGGCGTTCGGGCTGGCGGACAACGTCGATGCCGGCGATGCTGGCGCTGCCGCCCGAGGGCCTGAGCACCGCCGCCAGCATCCGCAACGTGGTCGTCTTGCCGGCGCCGTCCGGCCCGATCAGGCCATAGATCTCGCCGTTCTCAACCGAGAGCGCGAGGTGATCGACGGCCACGGTTTTGCCGAAGCGACGCTGGAGGTCGGTGGTGACGATGGTGGGGGTCATACGACTGTTCGGGTGAACGCGCGCCAGGCGATGCCGTTGACGATCACGGCGAAGGCGCTGAGCGCGAGGGCGTGAGGCCAGATCATGGCGAGATCGGCCCCACGCAGGGCGATGGCGCGTTGCAGGGCCATGAAGTGTTGCAGCGCCGAAATCTGCGCCATGCCTCGCATCAGCCAGGGCATGTTCTCGATGGGGATGAGATAGCCGCTGATCGTCAATTCGAAAATCGCCAGCAGAAACACCATCAACACCGCCTGCTGTTGGCTTTGCGTGAGCACCGAGATCAGCGTGCCCTGGCCCACGATGGCGATCACGAAAATGCTTGCCATGACCAATAACAGGAAGAAACTGCCGCGGATCGGAATGTGGTAGCCAAACGTCTGCACCGCCATTAGCAGCAGGTAGTTGAGGATGCCGATCAGGACGGCGGGCCAGGCTTTGCCCAGAATCAACTCCATCTTGCGCAACGGCGTGATCACCAACTGCTCCAGCGTGCCGAGCTCTTTTTCGCGCACGAAACTGGTGGCGGCGATCACCAACGCCACCTGGTAGGTGATGAAGGCCAGGGTGGCGGGGATGCCGATCCATTGGTAGTTGAAGCCGGGGTTGAACAGGGCGCTGGAGTAGACCTTCACCCCGCCCAGATCGGTCGAGATCTCGGGAGCGAAATGCTTGCGCACCACTTCCGACACCACGCCTCCGATCACGGGCCCGCCATTGGCCCCCACCAGGACATTTGTGCCATCGATCAGCGCTTGCAGTTGGGCGGGCGATGACCCGGCGAAGAAATCCCGATTGAAGTCCGGCGGGATGACGACGCCGACCTGAGCCTGTCCACTGTCGATCAGCGCTGTCAGTTCGGCGCGGTTGACCGGATAATACTCGACCGCCAATTCCTCGGTGTTGTCCAACGCGCTGATCAACTCCCGGCTGATGGCGGATTGATCCATATCCAGCACGGCCACAGGCAAATCGGTCAATCCCCGCGCCGTGTTGCGCGAGATCAGCACCAGTTGCAGGGTGGGAGCGAGGATCAGGAACAACACCAGGAAGCGATCTCGTCGCAACTGGATCAGTTCTTTCCAGGCAAGATTGAAGATCTGACGGAGGGAGTGCATGGGGATTGCGAATATCGAATATCGAATTGCGGATTGGGGCGGCTGGCCGACCGAACGACCGCTATCCGACTCTCTTCCGAAACGTGATCATGGTGAGGGCGATGGCGGTGGCGCCCATGATGAGTAGCGCCAACACGTGCGGCCCAAGGTCGGGCCAGCTCAGGCCTTTGAGGAAGACGCCGCGGCTGATGACGACGAAATGGGTGGCGGGCAGCGAATTGGACGTCAAACGGGCCTGGGGATCGATGGGGATGATGATGCCGGTGAGAAAAAAACTCGGAACCAGAAACAGGAGGAGAACAGCACGTAAAGCCGTGCTTTGTGTCGATATGAAGCTGGAAAAGAACATGGCTGCGCCCAGCGTCGCCAGCAGATACGCGATGATGAACCCCGCCAGGTCGAGGGGTGAGCCTCGCAGCGGCACTTTGAACCAGAATATGGTGACGGCAATGGCGATGGCCGCGCCGATCAGACCGTAGACGATGTACGGAATCAGTTTGCCCAAAACGTATTCGCTGGCCCGCACCGGCGTCGTTGCCAGGCTCTCGAAACTGCCCAACTCCTTCTCCCGGGTCAGCGCCAGGGCCACAGCCATCGCCGGCAGGATGAGCACGATGGCCAGCAGGGCGGGGGCCATGCTGTGGCTGGACTTGAGATCGGGGTTGTACCATACCAGCGCGCGTGTCTCCACCGGCATCTTGATCTCGACCGGCCGGTATGGCTCGGCCCAGGTTCCGATACGAGCGCTGAGGATGGCGACGAAGGTGCTCGAGTTGATGGCGTCCGTGCCGTCGGCCAGCAGTTGCACCTCTGCAGTTCGGCCTTTTTCCAGGGCGGCGGCGAAGCCGGGAGGGATCACCAGCGCCAGTTTGATCTCTCCAGCCTGCATACCACTGCGGATCTCCTCAAAACTCCCCACCTCTCCCACGAAAATGAGTTCCTTGTCGGTGATGAGCGCCTGCACCAACGCTCGTGAAAGGGGGCTGCGGTCCCGGTCGAAGATGGCAAAGCGCGCGGTCGAGACATCGAACGAGAAGAGATAGGAGAACGCCATCAACATCACGGCCGGTGAAACGATCACCAGCACCAGCAAGCGCCGGTCACGCTGTACGTGTCGGAATTCCTTGTGAATGATCGTCCAGAGACGGAAAAGGGACATTGGATTGCGGATTGCGAATCTCGGATTGCGGATTTACCTGCGACCTGCGATCCTTCGGCTTCGCTCAGGACAGGCCTGCCATCTGCTACTCACCCGCCTGTGCGTACTCCAACCAGACGGGAACGATGAATTTGAGCGTGCGCTCGGTCATTTCGGCCGCGGTCACGTCCGGGTGCTCGATGGCGTAGCCGATGCCGCCGGCGATCAGACCGGTCTGCAAAGCGGCTATCCAGGGCACATCTTCAGCCGGAATAATGCCGTATTGTTCGACGACAAGCGTGATGCGCTGGGAGATGAGTTTGTGGCCCCGCTCGAATTGGTCGGCGAGATGGCCCGCTCCAAACACGGCCCGCATCAAGTCACGCTGCGTTTCCACGAATTCGTAGACCTGCAGAATAGCGTTGTAGGCATGGTCGAGGGGATTTGCTGGGAGCGATGCCGGCGGCTCGGGGGACGCGAGCTGCTGGAATACATCCCACACGGCCGCTTCCAGGAGGTCATCTTTGCTATCGAAATAGGTGTAGAAACTGCCCACCGCCATATCAGCGGCTTCGGTGACAGCCGTCACGGTGAGGGCTGCGACGCCTTCCTGGGCGATGATCTGGCGGGCGGCGTCGATCAAGCGTTGGCGGCGGCGCAAACGGCGGCGTTCGCTGCGATTCGGTGCATCCATGACTGAAAATTCCAAAAATAATTGAATCTATATTCAGAAAACGAATAAGCATTCGGATAATGAATTATAATTCGGGAAAATGCTCTTGTCAATTCACGACACACACGAGCCCTCTCGCCCTCTCGCCCTTTCTCTCTCCCGAGCGGCTGTGCTACAATCCCACCATTGTTCCCCGCTTCCACTTCATCCCAGGTCAAAACTATGGTCACGCACCCGGATATTGCTGAAATCCTTGTGTCCGAGGATCAACTCGAACAACGCATTCAAAAACTCGCCGACGATATTTCTGCGGCCTACGAAGGCGAGATCCCGCTGCTTCTCGCCGTTCTCAAGGGCAGCGTTGTGTTTCTGACGGATCTCATGCGCGCCATGTCCGTCCCCCACGCCATCGATTTTATGGCGACATCCAGCTACGGAGCCGCCACCGAGAGTTCTGGCGTGGTCCGCATCCTCAAAGATTTGGACGAGCCCATCTCCGGGTTGCATGTGCTCATCGTCGAGGACATCATCGATAGCGGACATACGCTCGATTATCTGCGAGGTCTGTTACTGGCGCGCGATCCCGCCAGCCTGCGCATCGTCAGCCTGCTCAGCAAGCCCTCGCGTCGCGAGGTCGATGTGCCCGTCGATTGGATCGGTTTTGAGATCCCCGACAAATTCGTGGTGGGCTATGGGCTCGATTACGACGAACGCTATCGGGATCTGCCCTTCATCGGCGTGTTGAAGGAAGAATTGTACGCCGGAAGCTGAGATCAGTCGAAAATTCGTAACGCCGGATCGCCAAGCAGGACGAACGTGTTAATGATGTCGCGCTCTCCAGCGTGTTGCGGATTGAGTTCGCGGAACGCAGCATTGAGCGCTTCGCCGATTGTTGGCGTCTGAAACAGGTAGCGTCCGAATAGTGCATCGGCCAATGCGTATTGATTATTGGGGAAGGTCTGGCCGGTGGGGACCAGCGCGGCTACTGCGCCTTTGTCCGGCGTCAGCAAAAGCGTCTCGCCCAGGGATTTGGCGGAGGGGTGGTGGAAGAAGCCATTCAGGCATGCCCAGACCACGATGAAAGGTAAACGGCCTTCCTGGTCGAGATCAGCGATGTCATCATTGGTCAGGATCTCCTCTTGCGCCCAGATGTTGACCGCGCCGTGGCCCATGTAGCTGACAAGGCGTTCGCCGCTGTTCAGTGAGTTCAACAAATCAGATCGCACATCTGCTTCATCTCCAATCACCAGTTGGGTAGTCTGAAAATCGTTTGGGATGTAGCCGACCATGTCTTGATTGAATTGGGCGAAGTAGCTATCGTCGTCGTCGGCCACGAGGAGCATCTGTTGGCGCCAATCTCCGGTGGGCGCGTCTTGTTCGTAGGCGAGTGTTTTGGCGACCATGGCTTGCATTTCTGCCGGCGTTTGCGCGGGCAAGCGGCCGATGGCGAGGTCGGGACGGCCATCACCGTCCAGGTCCGCCAGGGCGTTGTCGCTGGCGGTCTCGCCCATGACTTGCGTGCTCTGCAAACTGGTGGGAACGAGATTTTGGTACGGGCCGGTGGTGAAGTCGAGGGGGTCGTAGCTGGCGTCGCCGGCCAGGAGCACGAAACGCGGGGCGGGTGAGGGCCATTCATCATGCGCCCAACGCAGGAAATCGGTGAGCGCCTGGGGTGTGGGCAGGCCCTGGCTGAAGCGTTGGTAGATCTGCTCGGTGGTCACCACTGCTGTGCGTAACCCCTGCTTTTCTCT
>DUEF01000076.1 GCA_011176555.1 Caldilineae bacterium | reverse complement strand
GGTTCCGGCAGGAGGTCGTGATGTACCAGGGCGAAAACGAGATGCGCCTCGGCCACTTCTTTGAGCGCGTCGCGGGTGTAGCCGGCGTGATATAGGTCGGGATAAGGCGCCAGGTCGGAGGTCAGTTCCGCGGCGCGGTCGCGGGCCTCCGCCAATAGCCGGCCCGCTTCGTCGAATTCGTGGCGGTGGCTGGCGCGAATGCTCAGCGAGCAATAGCGAATCAATTCCCGAGAGCGCTTGAGCGCGCCGTCGCGGGCCGCGTTCTTGGCGTCGAAGTCGTGACGGATGCGATCGATAATGGGTTGGAGGTTGTTCACAGGCAAATGGGGGGTGAGCGATCGAGAAAGAAGAGAGAGACAGTGTGCGGCTGACGCCAACCATGAATTATACCATCGCCTTTGTGCAGCGCCTATCTCAGGTGAGAACTTCCAGGATGGGGGGCGCCCCGACTTACGGGTTTCCCTGTGTCTTGGTCGATGGTTTCACCAGTTCAACCAGAACCGCTATCCAGATTTGTTCTTCCCGAGCCGACAATGCTATACTTATTGGCTGACCCAACCGGAGGAAACTAAACCACTGAGCACCATATCTCTTGTAATCCTTATCGCCCAAATCATCCTCGGCATTGTGCTGACTGTTCTGGTTGTCATGCAAACCCAAAACAGCGGCGCCGGGGGCATGTTCGGATCTGATACGACTGTCTATCGCACGCGCCGCGGCCTCGAAAAAACCTTGTATCAGGCGACGATCGTCATTACCGCCTTCTTCTTTGTGATTTCCATTCTGGCCGCCGCCCTCATTTAAGTGGTTGTCTAAAACAGCTACCCTCATTCAACGGTGTAGATCTTGAGCCGTCACGTACGCTGGCAGGCGATATTGGCCATCCTTGGTCTTCTCCTCATAATCTCCTTGCTTGGCTACGCCACCTACACCTATACATCCCAAGAGGTCCCCGCCCGTGGTGGCGTCTACATCGAAGGGGTTGCGGGCAATCCTCGATACATCAACCCCGTGCTCTGCCAGTACAATCAGGTGGACCGGGATTTGTGTGCGCTCGTTTTCGAGGGCTTGCTGCGTTTCGACGAGCGCGGCGATCTACAGCCGGGGCTGGCCGAAAGTTGGGAAGTCAGCCCGGCCAGCGATGTGTTCACCTTCACCCTGCGCCCTGACGCTCGTTGGCACGATGGCTTGCGCGTCACCACCGAAGATGTGAGATTCACCGTTGAATTGATGCAAGACCCTGATCTGCAGGTCTTGCCCGATCTGGCAGTGCTCTGGCGTTCGGTCATCGCCACGCCCATCGATGATCGCGTCATCACCTTCCAGTTGTCCGAACCCTACGCCCCCTTCCCCGATTACACCGCAAGCCGGTGGTTTGGCGTCGTCCCCAAACATTATTGGGAGCGTTATCGCCCCCGAGAACTGGCAGAGGCGCAACTCAACACCCAACCGATTGGCAGCGGGCCTTTCCGCGTCACCGAGATCGACAGCCAGCACGTGCGCCTGGAGCCGGTGCTCCGGGAATTTGAGCAACCGCCCTATCTGGACGCGCTTGAATTCCGGTTCTTCCCCGACTATCCCAGCATCCTGACCGCCGCCGGGGCGGGTGAAGTGCATGGCGTCAGCCGCGTGTTGCCCGAACAGCTCAGTCAGGCTGAATCCATGCCCGACTTGCAGTTGTTCACCTCCCCCTTGCCTGGCTACACCCTGGTTCTGTTCAATCTCGATTCGGAGAACGCACCCTTCCTGGCCGATCAGGCGGTGCGGCAAGCGTTGGCTTACGGCATCGACCGAGAGCGCCTGTTGCGAGACGACATCCCCGGCGTGGGCATGATCGCCAACAGTCCCATATTGCCCGAGTCCTGGGCCTACAATCCCGACATCCCCACCTACGACTACGACCCCGAAAAGGCCCGGGCGATGTTGGAGGAAGCAGGCTGGCGGGATGAAAATAATGACGGCATTCGCGAGAAGGATGGCCAGCCGCTTGAATTGATCTTACTCAGCGATGACGCCCCTCACTCCCTCCTCGTGAACCAGGCGATTACCGCCGATTGGGCCCGCATTGGCGTGCGCGCAGTCTCTCAGCCTGTGTCCTTCACCGGGTTGGTGAGCGATTTTTTGGTTCCACGTCGTTTCAGCGCCGCCATCGTCAATTGGGAAACCATCGGTGATCCTGATCCCTACCCGCTGTGGAGTTCCAGCCAGATCAGCCCCGAGGGCCAGAATTACGGCGGTTGGAACAATCGCGAGGCCGACATCGCCATGGAACAGGCTCGTATCACCGCTGATCGCGAACAGAGACGCCAATACTACCTTGATTTTCAGCGGATCTTCGCAGAGGATGTGCCGGCGATCATGCTCTACCACCCGCTGTACACCTATGCCGCCTCCACCGCGGTCAACAACATGGAAGTTGGTCGCTTGAACGAACCATCCGATCGTTTCCGTACGTTTGCAAACTGGTACACCCTGACTCGTAAAGTCACGCAAACGGAACGGCGCACGCTGGAGTTTGACAATTTAGAAAGGTAGTGTAAAATAGAGCCGTTGCTACGCAATAGAGCGACGCCAACCAATCAATAAGCCGATGTGGCGGAACTGGCAGACGCGCTGCGTTCAGGGCGCAGTGGGCATTTGGCCCGTGGGGGTTCAAATCCCTCCATCGGCACCTCCCTGAAAGACCCCGCCATCAATCTGGCGGGGTTTTGTTTTCCTGTCTTTTTGTCAACGATCATCTTCCGACTGACTCTCGAGAACCGGTCATGGGCTACCAACCACTCCCTCAAAAACAGCTCTTCACCGTTAGACAGATTGTCGCCGCGATCAGCATAATCGCCTGTCTGGTGTTCATCATCAGTTACAGCGGGCGGATCATCATGGATCGAAAGGTGCAGGCCAGGCAGGAAAAATTGGAACAAGGGGTGGAAGAAGCCAAGGCGTTTGGCGCGACCATTAAGGATATGATCGCCCATATCGATGACCAGGATATCGTGGAGCCTTATGCTCGAAATGAACGTGGCATGCAGCAGCCCGGAGAACAGACGGTGGCGCAGTTGCTTATGGAACAAGTCCCATCTGCAGCAGCGGAGCAAGACGCCGCCGTGGAGACTGAAGTGCAGGATGAGGAGAACGTCCCCAATTGGCGTCTGTGGTGGGATTTTGTGATCACGGGCGGGAATAAACAATAGGTCGGAGGACGCACCGATGCCCACCGCACGTCCGGTAAGCTGGCCAGCCGTCGCTTTTTTCAGCGTCCTGTTTCTTTTCTTTTTTCAACTCCTGACCGATTTCGTCGCGGCCATTTACGCTTTTGGCCTGTTGGGGACGGACATTCCCCTGGAGTTGATCGTGGTGGTGTTGCTATTTGCGCCCGCTATCCTGATCTTTTTGCGCTCCGATCCGCCGCCAATCCTCTGGTTCGCGCTGGGGAAGCTGGTTTTGATCAGCCGCGTGATCGAGACCCTGCTCGACACCCGGGGTGAGATGATCGTGTCGGGGCTAGGCGTCGCCTTTTTCTTGCTGTTTTTGCCCCTGCTTTTGTGGGAGCAAGGGCGCAGGCGGAATTACGACGCCGCTGTGGAAATGGGCCTGGGACTCACCCTGGGCCTAGCGCTTTCGGTGTTGTTGCGCACACTCGGCTCCGGTCAGGATTTTTCCACCGCTGGCTGGGGGCAGGTCATCGGCTGGGGTCTGGCCATCCTGGCCGGGGCGGCATGGGTCTATCTGTGGGTGATGGAGGATGACATAGAAATTGGGCCTGAGCCACTTTTCATCCGGCCCGTCGCAGAAAGTCGGCTGAAGATCGCAGGTCTGAGCCTGGGCTTGATGGCGACCTTCATCCTCCTCTATTTCGCTTTCACCGCTCCCCAGGTGCTCAGTCGTTGGTCCGGTGTTGATTATCGTCTCATCCTACCGGTGATGATGGTTGTCCTCGCCCTGTTTGCATGGATTGTCAGCCTCCGCCAACAGATTTTGGCGTGGCTCACGCCCCTGATTGTCCTGATTTGGAATGCCCTGTTTGTGGTCGCGCTCGTCCTGACCGTCTACGCCTATCAGGTCGCCTTTCCTTCCGACCCGACGGCTTATCCCCTGACCCTGGCGCCAACCCCTTGGTTCGCGCACATCCCCCTGTTCCTGACATTGATCCTGTTCCCCGTCATCCTGCTCGATTTCACGCTCCTGAGCGAAGAAATCGTCGTTCACCGACCCTCGCTCAAGGGACTGGGGATTGGGTTCACGTTGGCGTCGCTGTATCTGCTGGTGATGATCTTCGCCCATGTCTTTACCACCACCTACGATTACATTCCCGTGGTTGGTCCCTTCTTCCGCGATAAATTCTGGCTGGTGCACCTGGTGGCGGGCGTCGTCCTTTTTTTGACCATGCTCCTGGCCTACCGGCGGATAAATGAACTTCCGCTACCGCGTTTTAACCGGCAGGTGGCGGTTGCGTTTGCCGGCTTCGTGGCAGGTGTGGCCGTGGTCGCCGTGCTTGGCGCTTTGTTGGTGAACGCCAACCCCCGGACTGCGACGCCAGGTGACAGCCTCAAGATCCTGACTTACAACATCCAGCAGGGTTACAGCGCCGATGGCCAGAAAAACTTCGATGGCCAATTGGCGCTGCTGCGCGGAATCGATGCCGACATCATCGGTTTGCAGGAAACAGACACCGCCCGTATTGCCGGAGGCAATTCCGACGTGGTGCGCTATTTCACCGACAAGCTGGATATGCACTCGACCTACGGCCCTTCGACTGTGACCGGCACGTTCGGCATCGCCCTGCTTTCAAAATATCCGATTAAGCAGCCTCATACGCATTTCCTGTACAGCGAGGGCGAGCAGGTGGCGGTGATCGAGGCGGAGATCGCGGTCGGAGAACAAAGTTATACGGTGTTCGTTACGCATCTGGGCAACGGCGGGCCCATGATCCAGCAGGAACAGTTCCTGGAGCTGGTCGAGGGGAAAGACAATGTCATCGCTATGGGCGACTGGAACTTTCGGCCTGATTCCGAGCAATACGCGCTGACCACGACCAGCCTCGCTGACTCCTGGTTGCTGGCCTGGCCCGACTGGACAGACGACCAGGGCCAGAATCCCCGGCCGCACAAGATCGATCACATCTTCGTCACCCCCAGCGCGAGCGTCCTCGATGCCGCGTTCATCGACGATCCCGCCTCCGACCATCCAGCTGTAGCGGCGAAGCTGGCCGGGCCTAAATGACCTGTTGGGTCACTTACCCGCGGGCAAATGCAGCTTGCCGTTTCACCTCTCTGATCTGATCGAAATGCCCCTCCTCGTGAAATAGCCCCGCCAACACCCGCACCACGCAATTCTGCGGGCTTTTGTAAGGGGTGTAGGTCAGTTCCAGGTTGGGATTGTCGGGCCAGGCGTCGAGATACGCCAATCGCATGCGGCGGCTCTCCTCCAGCCTTTGGCGCGTGTCCCCGACCGTCTGGATTTGTTCCCAGGGCGTTTCGTAGCGGCTGCGACCGCACACCTTGACCCCGCGCGCCAGTTCGGCTGAGTGGGCGCAACATTCCTCGCTGGAAGCGGTGGTGTGGGCGATGATGTGTCCTATCGTCCAGCCGATGTGCATCTCCTCTTCCGTTTCGGCGTAAGGGTCCTCGGCGTCAGGATCATACGGCACGAAGACGATATCGGCGTCTTCGAGTCCGTCGAGCAAGGCGAGCAAGGCGTCGATCATCTCGTTGCTGTATGCGATCAGGTCCTCACGGCTGACATTTTGTTGTCTGGCGTAATCGGCCAGGCGGATTTCTCTGCGGCGTACGGGTCCAAAATCGAGCATGGGCGTATGGTGTGAGTGGGAGCGTAATATGATTGGAGTGCAAGGATAGTGCATCGTTGATGGTTTGCCTAAATCAGGCCGTTCAATTTTGTTATTCGTTCGAGACAAGTTATTATATTGCTGGATGTCCCCAGGCTGTCAGGGGATTCGTTTGACATAGTGCATTTAGCAATTCATATGCTTCTCATATTCAGCTAAGGAGAATGCCATGTTTGTCAAAGAGATAATGACTCCCAATCCTGTTACCGTTACGACCAAGAGCACATTGCCCCAGATCGTTGGTCTTCTGCGGGAAAAGCAGATTCGGCGCGTGCTTGTTGTCGATCAGGGTAAATTGGTCGGAATCATTTCCGATCACGACGTAGACTCCGTCATGCCGTCGCCAGCCACCACGCTTAGCCGTTGGGAAATGAATACGCTGCTGGATAAACTCACGGCCGACGAGATCATGACAAGCCCGGTGTTTGTAACCGGCCCTGATTGCCCTCTAGAGGAGGCGGCGCGGGTCATGCTTGAAAGGAAATTTGGCGCATTGCCGGTTTTGCAGGATGGCGCGTTGATCGGCATCGTCACCGAGAGCGACATTTTCCGTGCGTTTGTCGAGATGTTGAGTGGTGGTGATGTCCCCGGACTTCGTTTCGTGCTGCAGGTGGAAGAAGGCAGGGGCGTGCTTGCCCAACTGGCTTCCATCGTGAATGATAATGGCGGGAATATCATCGCCATTGCCTCGATGAGAGCGGATAGCGAAGCGTATCGTCGTATTTTAGTGAAGGAGGAAGGCGCAGATCCGGTGAAGATCAAGACGGCGCTGGAGGAAGTGGATATCGAAGTGGTCGATGTACGTGAACGCGGCATGTGCGGTGTGTTCCAAACACCCTAACGTCCCTTTTGATTACCCCATCTCGGTGAGACCGGTAGGCGCATCTTCCCTGGCACCTACCGGTTTTGCTTATCTGTCGATTCTGTGTGCTGTTTCGGCGTGCGCGGCCGCACAGCGACGATACTTTTTTCTTCCGGGAACTTGGCGGTGATGTCGGCGTAGAAGTCACGGATCACCGCTATGTCGGCTTCGATATCACCTGTGGGCATGAGGGTGGGGCCAACGCCGACCTGTTTGCGTTTGTAGTCGATAAACCCAAAGGCAATCGGCACTTGCGCGCCCAGAGCGATCCAGTAGAAGCCCGTTTTCCAATAGGGCGTTTTTCTGCGCGTGCCGGCGGGGGGAACGGCCAAGATCAGGGCGTCGCGCTCGTTGAAGACTTGCACCATCTGCGCCACCATATTTTGACGAACGCTACGGTTGACGGGGACGCCGCCCAGGGCGCGGGTTAGCGGGCCCAGGGGGCCGCGGAAGAGCTCTTCTTTGCCCATCCATGATATGCGTATTCCCAGCACTTTGCCGGCGAGAAACATCAGGGAAAAATCCCAGTTGGAGGTGTGGGGCGCGGCGATGAGGATGTATTTCGGGGTGGCGGGCGCGGGGCCGACGACCTGCCAGCCGATGAGATCGAGGAAGCGGTTTGCGAGTTTGGCGGAGATATTCGACATGGCGATAGTGTAACGAAGGGAAGCCGATTCTGGCAAAAAACGCATCGCTTGCATTGGCTGAAAACCGGCTATGACGTTACAATGCCCGCATGTCCCGGCGATCTGTGTTTTCGTTACTGCTCATCCTGTTCGGCGTTCTCCTGGCGTGTGGGTTGTTGGAGGGCGCGGTGCGCGTGTTGGGCATGGATCCGCCGCGGGGCGAACCGGCTTTTTTCTGGCAAGACGATGAGCGCTTCGGCTGGTTCCACGCGCCGGGGGCCGAGGGCTGGTATTTCAACCCCGCGGGCGAGTACAACGCTTACGCCCGGGTGAACGCGGCCGGTTTGATCGACAAAGATTATCCCGAGACCAAGCCGGATGGCGTTTACCGCATCCTGGTGCTGGGCGATTCGTTCACGGAAGGCTTGCGGATTCCCATGGACGCGGCGTTTCACAGCGTGGTGGAGCGAGAACTCAGGCCGGAGTCAGGAAAAAAGGTCGAGGTCATCAACGGCGGCGTGGCCGGGTGGGGGACAGACCAGCAGTTGTTGTTTTACCGGGAGGTCGGGCGCAATTACCGGCCGGATCTGGTTCTGGTGGCCTTTTTCCCGGCCAACGACGTGATGAACAACACCATCTCGTTGGAAAGCGAGAACTTCGGCGGCGTGCGCAAACCGTACTTCTTGCTGGAAGATGGCGAACTGGTCTTGCACAACTACCCGGTGGGGTCAGAATCGCAGCCCGAGCGAAGCTCGGATTCGCCTGCGGAGGAGCCCGAACCCGCGCCTACGCCCGCCCCGCCCCTCGAATTCACCCGACCGGCGCTGGGGCATTCTGCGCTCTACCGTTATCTTGTTCCCCGCCTGCGAGTGGCTGCGCCCGGCCTGGCGCTCAAGCTCGCGCGTTGGGGCCTGATCCCGCGCGGCTCCGAAACCAGCAACGCCGCGCAGGGGCCAGACTACATCCCCATCGCTTACGGCGTCTACCACGATCCCCTGACCCCTGAGTGGGAGTCGGGCTGGCAGACCACCGCCGCCATCCTGGCCGAGCTGAAAAAGCAGGTCGAGCAGGATGGCGCGCGCCTGGCCGTGGTGATCCTACCGGCGCAGGAGCAGGTTGTCCCCGGCGTCTGGGAGATGACGTTGCGGCGATTCCCGGCCATGCAGTCAGCCTCCTGGGATCTGGAGCAGCCGAACCGGCGTCTGGCCGAGATCTTGCACGATTTGGGCGTCCCCGCCCTCGATCTCCTCCCTGTCTTCCGGGCCGCGGACGGAGCCTCCCTCTTTTTCCCCATCGACCGCCACTGGAACGAGCAGGGCCACGAGTTGGCGGGCGAGGCGCTGGTGGAGTGGTTGGGTGGCGAATAGACGCAAATGTGGTGCGAGATTTGGTTGGGCTGAGCGATTTGTGCGCTATTTCGTCGCACCTTCGTTGACAGTCCGGGGGTTTGCGCCTACAATAAATGAAGCATTGGCGCTGTAAGATTTATGCGCCGCCTGTGCAAGAAAATCCACCCATAAGGGAAAAAGGATATGTCCACGATTCAAATCACAATGGAGTTGCCTGCTGACGAACTGTTGAAAGCCGTTGAGCAGTTGAGTTTGCCGGACTTGGAACAGTTTGTTCAGCAGACCGTTCGGCTCCTGGCGCGGCGGCGGGCTCCTGTCTTACCCCGTAAAGAGGCCGAACTTTTGCTCAAAATCAATCAGACTGCACCTCCGCTTGACCTTCAAGCCCGGTATGATGAATTGGCGGCCAAGCGTCAAGCAGAAACCCTTACGCCGGGCGAGCATGAAGAACTGATGCACCTGACAGATCAACTGGATGAGCTCAACGTGCATCGCCTGGAGTACTTGGCTGAATTGGCCCGCCTGCGCCAGACTTCGTTGTCCGTTTTAATGGAAGACTTGGGAATAGAGGCGCCGGCCGTTGTCTAGCAAACGCGTTACCGCTCAACAGAAGCGCACCGTGATCCGGCGCGCACAGGGATGCTGTGAGTATTGCCATAGCCAACTCCGTTTCACGAATCAGGCATTTTCTATCGAGCATATCCTTCCCAAAAGCCAAGGTGGACAAAGCACGCTGGATAATTTGGCGTTATCCTGCCAGAGTTGCAACAACCACAAATACACCAAAACGGAGGGGGTGGATCCAGTGAGCGCTCAGATTGTCGCACTTTATCATCCCCGTCGCCAGCAATGGGCCAAGCATTTCGCATGGAACGAGGACTGTACACTCATCATTGGATTGACACAAACAGGCCGCGCCACTGTGGAAACACTTCGTTTGAACAAGCCCGGGTTAGTCAATCTACGGCGAATACTGTATGCGGCGGGTGAACATCCTCCCCCGCTCGATCTCGTTGAACCTGGTAAATGAGATCCGCTCTCCTTTCCTTTTAACCGCCACTGGAACGAGCAGGGCCACGAGTTGGCGGGCGAGGCGCTGGTGGAGTGGTTGGGTGGTTGGGGTATTGGATATTAGGTATTCGTAGATCGGCGGAAATCAGGAGAACCATCCAATACCCAATACCAAATACCCGATATCTATGCACCCTGCTATACTATTCGCATGTCGTGGTCCATTTATTCCCAACACCAACAACTGCTCGCCAACGAAACCGGTGCGGTCTTCAAAGACTGGGGCGGACGGCTGTCCATTGCCCTGGCCTTCCCCAACACCTACTACGTTGGCATGAGCTCGTTGGCGTTGCAGATTTTGTACCGGCGCTTCAACGAACACCCCGATGTCGTCTGCGAGCGCGTCTTCTGGGACAAAGGCGGGGCGCAGGCCAAAAGGCCCTTGCTCAGTCTGGAGTCGGGGCGACAGATGGCCGATTTTGCGGTGTGGGCGTTCACCATCTCCTACGAAATGGACTATTTCAACGTGGTGGAGATGCTACGCCAGGCCGGAGTGCCGCCGCTGGCCGCGGATCGGGATGAATCCTGGCCCCTCCTCATCGCCGGCGGGCCGGGCGTCACCATGAATCCCGAACCGATGGCTCCTTTCTTCGATGCCATCGTCGTGGGCGAGGGTGAAGAGGTGGTGGATGATCTGATCGATCTCTTCCGGCAGGCCATCGACGCCCCGCGCGCCGAACTGCTCTCCGCCCTTGATCGGTTGCCCGGCCTCTATGTCCCCGCCCTGGTTCCGCCTGTGTCCGAGCAGGGCGATGAACCCCGCCGCATCGAGCGCCTGTGGGTGCGGGATTTGGCGCGCTATCGCACTGTCAGCAGCCTCTACACGCCGGACACCGAGTTTCGCGGCATGCACCTGATGGAGATCGCCCGTGGTTGTGGCCGCGGCTGCCGTTTCTGCCTGGCCGGATACGTCTACCGCCCCCCGCGCGAACAACCGCTGGATGTGCTGCTCGCCTGGGCGGAGGAGGGATTGCGGCAGAGCAAACGCATCGGCCTCGTCTCCGCCGCGGTCTCCGATCACACCCGAATCGACGAGCTGGCCACCGCGCTGGCGGATATGGGCGCGGAAATTAGCGCCTCCTCGATGCGCGTGGACCCCATCTCCTTGCCCCTGATCCAGGCCATGCGCGCCAGCGGCGCCAAAACCCTGACCATCGCCCCGGAAGCCGGTTCCAAACGTCTGCGAGACGTGATCAATAAGACGCAAACGGAGGAGCAGTTGCTGGAGGCCGTGGATCTGGCCCAGGCTCTGGATTTCCCGCAACTCAAACTTTATTTTATGATCGGGCATCCCACCGAAACGCAGGCCGACATGGAGGAGATGATCGAATTCATGCACCGGGTGCGGGCCCGGTTCAAGCGCCGTATCGCCATCAACGCCACGCCATTCGTGCCCAAAGCGCACACGCCCTTCCAGTGGATGGCGATGACCGACCGCAAGACCCTGCGCAAACGCCAGCAATTCATCCAGCGCCAGCTCGGACGACACAAGATCGCCGTGCGCTCCGATTCGCCAGCCTGGGCCGAGGTGCAGGGCGTGCTGTCCCGCGGCGACCGGCGGCTGGCCGGGGTGTTGCTGGCATTGCCCCAACTCACCGTCCGCGATTTCTGGGCGACCATGGCGGATCAGGGTCTGGACAAGGATGAATTCTTGGGTCAGCGACCGGTGGACGGTGTGACCCCGTGGCGCATCGTCGAGAGCGGCGTCAGCGACAACTACTTCCACCGCGAATGGCGTCTGGCCGAGCGTTCGCAAACCGGCCACCATTGCCCGCCCGATAGCGCCGGTTGCCTCGCCTGCCAGGTCTGCGACCCCGCCTGGGCGTTTCGTTTCACTGGCGGCGTCCTGAAAAGTGTATCCCGACAATCGACAATTGATCGTTCACAATTAGCAATTGGCAATTCATGATTCCAACTTCTACCTATCATTGAGGTGCTATTCTGTCCCAAAAAGTCCTGGTCACCGGCGGTTGCGGTTACATCGGCAGCCACACCGTCCGTGAATTACAACGTCAAAACTACGAGGTCGTCGTCTTCGATAACCTCGTCAAAGGCCATCGCGCCGCGGTCGAGCAGGCCCCGGTCATCATCGGCGATCTGCTCAATCCCGCCGAAATCCAGGCGGTGTTCGCAGAGCATCCTGACATCGCCGGCGTCGTGCATTTCGCCGCCTACATCGAGGTGGGCGAGTCGATGGATCGGCCCGGCAAGTACTTCCGCAACAACATCCAGGGCTCGGTCAACTTGTTGGACGCCATGTCTCAGGCGGGCGTGGAGGCGCTGGTCTTTTCCTCCACCTGCGCCACTTATGGCACGCCCGAGCATGTGCCCGTGACCGAAGAGGAATCCTACAAGCCCGAAAGCCCGTACGGCGCCTCCAAGCGCATGGCCGAGCAGGTGATGGTCTGGTACGATCAACTCAAGGGCATCCGTTCCACGCCGTTGCGTTACTTCAACGCCTCCGGCTCCAGCTTCGATGGCCGCATCGGCGACGCCTACAAGCCGGCCACGCGCATCATCCCTGTGCTCATGGAATATGTTTTGGGTCAGCGGGATCGTTTTTACATCAACGGTGACGATTACCCCACGCCTGATGGCAGCAACATCCGCGATTACATTCACGTGGATGACCTGGCCACCGCCCACATCGCCGCGCTCAATTATCTCTGGAACGGCGGCGAGAGTATGCCCTTCAACATCGGCACGGGCCGGGGAACCAGCAATCTGGAGATCGTCAACATGGTGCGGGAAGTGTCCGGGCGAGACTTCGAGATCGAGATCGGGCCGCGGCGGCCGGGCGACGCCGTCCGCATCTGGGCCGACAACACCCGCGCTCGCCAGATCCTGGGCTGGGAGCCGC
>DUEF01000075.1 GCA_011176555.1 Caldilineae bacterium | reverse complement strand
GGGTCAACCCGGCTGGCGCAAATCGCGGTTGGTCTCCAACGTCGCGATTCAACCCGTTTGAACGGGTTTCGCCTATCAGCCCGGCGTTTCAACGCTGGGCGGGGGCGGCGATCGGTGGTTTTTGCGAACGAACGGCGGTCATCCGGCGGCGAACGCCCACGGGGAGCGCCCGGCGATGAATCACCGGGCTACGCCACAGCGCCGGGTCAACCCGGCTGGCGCAAATCGCGGTTGGTCTCCAACGTCGCGATTCAACCCGTTTGAACGGGTTTCGCCTATCAGCCCGGCGTTTCAACGCTGGGGGCGGGGGTGGGCGTATCCGGCTCTGCCGTCGCCTCCGCCGTGGCTGTGGGCGTCACTGTGGGCGTCACCGTGATTTCCGGCTCGGTAGTGGGCGTGCCAGTTGTTTCAGGTTCGGGTGTGGCGGTGGGGCTGCCGGTTGGCTCCGGCTCCGGCGTGGGGGTCATCACCACGACTTCGTCCTCTTCGATGGCCCAGATCAGATCGATGACCTCCGCGGTTTCGCCCAATGAGGGCAGCACTTCGCCGTTGAGGGTGAGAATTACGCCGGCGGCGTTGCCCGTGCGCAATTGGATGCTCTGGTGGGCGATGAATTCCTGCGTGTAACCGGGTTCCAGCAAGGATTCAAGCTGGACTTCTCCGTCCACCGTGACCCGCACCCATGCCCGTTCGACGATCTCCATCTGCATGGTAAGCTGCTGGATGGGTGTGGCTGTGGGCGTGGGAGAAGGCTGGGGCGTCGTCGTGGGCGTGGCGGTGGCGAGGGGAGCAGACGTAGCAGTTGCTTCAGTTGGCGTACCATTTGGCGCTTGCGTCGCTGCGGGCGTCAGCGTCGAATCGCCCCCCAGGACAATAAGCGGGGTGGCGGGCGGCGTGCCTTCGGGCGGCAGGGTGGCCGTGGCCGTGGGATTGGCGGTCAGACCGGCGCTTCGGTCGAGCAGGAGCGGCAGTCCGAATTGAATCAGCAAGTAGGCGAGGATGGCGACCGGAATCAGAGCCAGCAGAAGAGCCAGGGCGCGGCGCAAAATGTTCGAGCGAGTTGGCGAGTCGTCGTACAGATCCAGGTTGATGGGTTTGTAGGCGGCGGGTTGCGCTGCTACAGCCGGTGCGGGCGCGGCAGACTCGCTGCGGATCGCCTCCTGGCTGCCGCTTGCCTGGGCGAGGAGTTCATCGGCATCCAGGCCCAGGGCGGTGGCGTATTTCCGCAAAAAACCGCGCGCGACCACTTCGTTGGGAAGTTCATCCCAATCACCTGATTCCAGAGCGCTGATAAAACTCTGGCGGATTTTTGTTTTTTCTTCGATATCGGCGAGCGAAAGCTCCTGGGCCTCACGCGTTTGACGCAGGAGTTGTCCAACTTCCATCATAAGGAGTTGTTTCCTTGCGAGAATATTTGTATTGCAACACGCGATTATGCGAGGGATGGAGGAAATTGTCAAGCATTTTGAATGACCGACAGGATGTTGGTCGGGTAAACGTAGGGCAAACGGTGGTCAGCATTTGGATTCTGTGTGGAAAACATAGACAATAACAAGGATAATTGCAGATTGCGGATTTGACATTCCGGCTCCCGACTCCCGACCTCCGACCTCTGCCCTCCGACATCCCCATGCCCCTCGACCGTTTACAACGCTTACAAACCTGGCTGGTCCGTCTGTTGCTGGCGATCTTGATCTTGCTGGCGGTTGTGGTGGCTGTGAACGTGCACCAAGGTCGTTTGACCCGCCGCATCATCTCGCGCAGGCTGGGCCAATTGGTGACCTTACCGGGATTGCATCGCTACCAAGTGGCGGTGATCGCCGGGCATCGCGGTTTCGATTCCGGCGCGGTGTGCGATGACGGCCTGATGGAGGTGATGGTCAACGAACCTGTGGCCGAGTTGGTGGCCGAGGCATTGCGCAAGGAGGGCGTCGGCGTAGATGTGCTGGACGAATACGATCCCATGCTGGATGGCCTGGAAGTCGATGCCTTGGTGTCCATCCACGCGGACTCCTGCGTCGATCTCTCCGGTTTCAAGGTGACCAGCGGCGAGGAGACCGTGATCCCCGAACAGGACGCCCAATTGGTGCAGTGTCTGAAAACGAAATACGCTGCAATCACAGGGCTCCCCGTTCATCCCAACACCGAGACCAGCGACATGTACGGCTATCACGCCTTCCAGCGCGTGACCGACAACACGCCGGGCGCGATTATCGAGATCGGGTTCATCGGCGGAGACCGGGCCTTGCTGACCGAACACGCCGATGTGGTGGCACAGGGCGTGGCTCAGGGGATTCTTTGTTTCTTGGATCGAGAGAAAATCGAGCCAACACCGGATGGGTGATCGGGTATTGGTTATTCGATATTGGCTATTCGGAGATGACGGCCAATAGCCAGTATCAAATACCCAATATCGTTCTTTCAGCCGCCCAGTAGATAGCGCAGCACAATGCCGTGGATGATCTGCTCGATGGGCGCTTTGTCGTCTGTGAGGATGGGGCCGGTGGCGAGGGCGACGCGCACGTTGGGGCGAGCGCGGCGGCTGATTTCGGCCAGGATTGGCTCGGGCAGGCTGCTGGTGTTGGCCAGGTAGTCGTCCAGCGTAGCTGGTTGCATGGTGGCGACCACCAAACTGTTGCCCAAATCATAGCCCATGTTCGGTTCATCGATCACGAAAACAGAGGGGAAAACGGCCGCCAGCGTGCTCGCCAGCGCGTCGATCAGGCTGTAGTCAGCGGCGGTGCGGGCGACGTTGATGGCGACGACCCCGTCTGGAGTGAGATGATCCCGAACTTCGGTGAAAAACTCGACTGTGGTGAGGTGGAAGGGGATGTAGGGCGGGCGGTAGGCGTCGATGGCGATGACATCGTAGGTTCCGGCCCCATGATTGAGGTGGTAACGGCCATCCTGAGCGATGGGGCGCAGGTTGGGCTCGGTCATGGCGAAATGGCGCTGGCCAGCGGCGATAATGGCCGGATCCAGTTCCACGCCATCGATGGG
>DUEF01000074.1 GCA_011176555.1 Caldilineae bacterium | reverse complement strand
TGACCTTCATCATGCCGCCAACTTGTTTGTACCGCGACATTCATGTCGTTTTGAGTGGGGCGACATGAATGTCGTGATACACTCCGAAGACCGCCCCAAATTTTGATGCCCCGTAGCTGCATCTCAGCCCGGCTGGACGACTACCCCGCCACCGTCGTATAATCCCACCATGAGCATGCTCTCCGACCTCAGCCATTTCATTCGCCGTCACAAGCTCCTGGCCGACGGCGCGCGCGTGGTGGTCGGCGTCAGCGGCGGCCCCGATTCGTTGGCCCTGCTCCATGCCCTCAACCAACTCGCGCCGGAGCATGACTGGCATCTTCACGCCGCCTACCTGCACCACGGCTTGCGCCCCGAAGCCGATGACGAAGCCCGATTCGTGGCCGAAGTGGCCGCGGCCTGGGGCCTGGGCTGCACCTTCGAACGGGTGGATGTGGCCGCCATCGCCGCGCAACCGGGCGTTTCCCTGGAAGAGGCCGCGCGCCAGGCCCGTTACGCCTTCCTGGGGCGGGTGGCCCTGCGCTTGAACGCCCGCTACGTGGCCGTGGGCCACAACGCCGACGACCAGGTCGAGACCGTGCTCATGCACCTGCTGCGGGGTAGCGGCCTGGCCGGATTGCGCGGCATGTCGCCCAGCGCGCCGCTGGTCGGGTTCAGATTGGCGGCCCTGGAGCCAGAAAACCGGCCGGACATGGCGGGCTTGCAGCTCGTGCGGCCCTTGCTGGAGACGCCCCGCGCCACAATCGAGATCTATTGCCAGGCCTACGGCCTCGAACCCCGCCATGACGCCACCAACGCCGACGCCACCTTCTTCCGCAACCGCCTGCGTCATCAAGTCATCCCCCTGCTGCGGGAAATCAACCCTCGCCTGACAACGGTTCTGGGCCACACCGCCGCCGTCCTCCAGGGCGACTACGACGTGCTGCACATCCATCGTCAGCAACTTTGGGATGATTTGGCGCAGCTGCAACCAGAGCGGGTGCGCATCGATCTCCAACGATTCCGAGGCCTGCCGCCGGGCGATCAGCGCGCCTTGCTGCGCCGGGCCATCTCCGCCCTTCGCCCCGACCTGCGGAACATCGCCTGGGAGCACAGCGAACGCCTGCGCGACATCCTCGCTGCCGATCCCCAACGCACCAGCGGCGGCCCATACCCGCTCGTGGCCGGACTGGAGGCCTGGCTGCATCACGCCTGGCTCGATATCCTCCCCGTCGATTCTGCCGCCTCCGACCATCCGCAGATTTTCCGGCTAACCTTGCTCCCCCTGCCCGGCGTCGTCGATTTGGGCGGAGGCTGGCGCTTGCAATCAGAGCGGGTGGCGTGGGAACCGGACGCCGCCCCGCCCTGGGCGCGTGAACCCGACCAGCAGCGCCTCTGGCTGCCGCTGGATGTCACCCAACCGCTCATTGTTCGCCCCCGTCAGCCTGGCGACCGCATCCGACCTATGGGATTGGGCGGCGGCAAAGCGATCAACGTCCTGATGACCGACCTTAAATTGCCCCGCATCGCCCGCGCCCACTGGCCCCTCCTGCTCGACGCCGGGGGCGAAATCCTGTGGCTGGTGGGCCGGCGCGCCGCCGAATCCTGCCGCCTGCCCGACGACGCCACCGCAGCCTGGGAGATCCGACTAACTTCATTCCGCAGTCCGCAATCCGCAATCCGAAATCAATAATGAAACCCCTCATCCTCTGGGCCCGCGACCACTTTCCCAGCCCTTACACCTTGCGCATGGGACCCCGCACGCCCGAAACCGTTAGCGGGCAAGTCAAAATCATGGACGCGTGGCATCCATTCGTCTACGACCGCCAGGCCCTCACCATCACCATCGGCGAGGGTGAGGATGCGCGCGTCATCCAGATCAACGAATGGGGGTGGGAACAATGAGGGGTTCGATTATCCTCGTTGATTCCATTGCCGTATCCTGTTTTTGGGCGTATAATCTAGGTGAGGTGTCCGATGACTCATAGCACACTAACCCTTACATTACCAGAGCAACTTTTTCGTCGGCTGCATTCGGCCGTTCAATCAGAACCTGGTTCGGTAGACCTATTTGTTGCGCGGGCTTTGGAACGCAGCTTGACGCCACCAGTCGAAACAGACCTGCCGGATGATGTCCAGGCCGAATTGAATGCGATGGCGGCGCTCTCTGACGATGCACTTTGGCAGATCGCTCAGGGAACGATGAATCGAGATAAGGAGGCGCTGTACGATCTCCTTCTGGAACGATTTCATGCGGGCGGGCTTACACCAGAGGGGCGGGAATGGCTCGACGATTTGCGGGAGGAGGCGGATGCCATGATGTTGCGCAAGGCGCACGCCTACGCTTTACTGCAAAGTCGTGGACACGAGCTTCCAGCTCTTGATGATCTCCGTCTGTTGGATTCATGAATCGCTCCCGTATCTCTGCAAAACTGCGTCAGCAGGTGGCCGAGGATGCCGGCCATCATTGCGGATACTGTCTGCTGGATGAAGTCCTGAGTGGCGTGTCTCTTGCCGTCGACCATATCATCCCAATAGCGCTCAATGGTGGGACGACACGTGATAATTTGTGGTTGGCGTGTCGCTCTTGCAATGAATTCAAAGGCTCCAAAATACAGGCCGAAGATCCCGTAACAGGACAACTTGCACCGCTTTTCGATCCTCGGCGACAGGATTGGAGCACGCATTTTCGGTGGAGTAAAGACAAGACCGAAATAGAGGGTTTGACGCCGACTGGTCGAGCTACAGTGGACGCGCTGCGACTTAATCGGCCTGCTCTGGTGCATTCTCGCCGACGTTGGGTTTCGGTTGGCTGGCATCCTCCCAAAATAGGAGGGGGGGAATGAGAATCGTTCTCAAGCGCGGCAAAGACAAGCCGGTGCGGCGGCGGCATCCCTGGATTTTCAGCGGGGCCATCCGCCAGGTGGAGGGCGAGCCGCAGCCAGGCGACATCGTCGAGATCGTGGCCTCGGACGGCCAATGGCTGGCCTGGGCCGAGTACAACCCGCAATCCCAAATCCGGGCCCGAACCTTCGGTTGGGAGCAAGATCGACGGCCGGATGAGGCATTCTGGCGGGATAAACTGCTCGCCAGCATTGCCAGGCGTCGCCAACTCATGCCGGACGCCGAAGCCGTGCGCCTGATTTTCGCCGAAAGCGACGGCATGCCCGGCCTGATCGTCGATCGATACGGCCCGCATCTCGTCGTGCAATGCCTCACCGCTGGCGCCGAAGCCCGCAAGCTGCAAACCGTAGCGCATCTGGTGGACTGCCTGCAACCGCGCAGCATCGTGGAGCGGGATGATCCCATCCGCCGCAAAGAGGGCCTGCCTCCCGTCGCCGGCGTTCTGCACGGCGAGCCCCCGGACGAGCCGGTCGTGATCAGCGAAAACGGCCATCGCTTCTATGTCGATCTGCGTTCCGGCCAGAAGACCGGTTTCTATCTCGACCAGGCCGAGAATCGGCGAGCGCTGGCGGGCTACTGCGCCGATGCCGAAGCGCTCAACGCCTTCAGCTACACCGGCGCTTTCGCCGTGCACGCGCTGGCTGCGGATGCGAAGCATGTCACCAACCTGGACAGCAGCGCCGACGCCCTGGACATGGCTGCCCGCAATCTCGATCTGAACGGTTTTTCACCCGAGCGCTGGCAAAACCTCCAGGCCGACGTGTTCCAACAATTGCGGCTCTGGCGAGACCAGGGTCGCCAGTTCGACCTGATCATTCTCGACCCGCCCAAATTCGTCACCTCCCGCCGCCAACTCGACCGCGCTGCCCGCGGCTACAAGGACATCAACTGGCTGGCCATGCGTTTGCTGCGTCCGGGCGGGCTGCTGGCCACGTTCTCGTGCTCTGGCCTGGTCAGCCGGGACTTGTTCCAGAAGATCGTGTTCGGCGCGGCGCTGGACGCGGGCCGGGATGTGCGCATCATCCGCCATTTCTCGCAGGGGGCCGATCATCCCGTTTTGCTCAGCTTCCCGGAAGGGGCGTATCTGAAGGGGCTTCTGTGCCACGTCGCCTGATTCGTCCGCTGCTGGCCCTGGGATTTGGGTTGTTTGGCCTGGCCGCGGTGAGCCCGGTCTACAACACCTACGTGGCCATCCTCCTGCACAACGCCGGTCTCAGCGCCTCGCTGGTGGCGTTTGTGATGACGTGGGACAACTGGCTGAATATCGTCATTCCCTGGTGGGCCGGCCGCGAGTCCGACCGCCGTTGGACGCGCATCGGGCGCAGAAAGCCGTGGATCCTGGTGGGAGCGATCCTGGCCCTGACTTTTGTACTGATCCCCCTCGCCGGCACGCTCCCGGCCATGCTGCTCGCCCTGTTCTTCACCAGTTTAGGCCTGGCGATTGCCCGCGCCCCGGGCCTGGCCCTGCTGGGCGATCTGTTTCCCGCCCGGTCGCGCAGCGTCGCCAGCGGCGTGATCAACGTTTTCGGCGGGCTGGGCGCGGTGCTGGCGCTGTTCGGCAGCGGTTTTCTGTTCGATGTTGGCCCAGCCCTGCCCTTTTTCTTCGCCGGGGCCTTGCTGTTCATTGGCTCCGCCGTGCTGTTGTGGGGCGTCCAGGAGCGGCGGGAAAGCCACGCCGACGCCGTCCTGCCTGACGATGGTTTTTGGATGCAACTCCGGGCCTTGGTGCAGGGGAATCGCAGCGGCTGGTTGCTGCTCCTGGCCATTTTCTTCAGTTTCAGCGGTTTCAACGCCGCCGAAACCTGGCTCAGTTCCTACGCCCACTTCTCTTTGGGCGCCACCGAAGCGCAATTGCCGTTGTTCATGGCGATTTTTGCGGGAGCGTTGCTGTTGGCCGCCATTCCCAGCGGCATGTTGGCCTCGCGCTGGGGCCGTAAGCGCATGGCGATTGCGGGGATGGTCGCCCTGGCCGCGTTGCTGGCCGCGGGCTTGTTCGTGCGTTCGCCCCTGGCTCTGGCTCTGTTGCTGGCCCCGGCCGGCGCTGCCTGGGCCCCGATCCTAGTCAACACCTTGCCCTTGCTCTACGATGTGGGTGGGGGACAGAAAATGGGGGCGCTAACGGGCCTGTATTACGTGTCAGCTTCGCTGGCGGCCGTGCTGGGGCCGCAGGTGGTGGGTTGGGCGGTGGACGCCAGCGGTGGCAGTTATCAGGCGGTGTGGGCCATCGCCGCGGTGTTCATGGCGGTGGGTGCGGTGGTGTTGGCGCAGGTGCAGGTCGAGACGGAATAGGACGAGTGTGCACCTGCGGGGGGATGTCTCGCTTCACTCGACATGACGACCTTGAGCGCCCTTCATCCCAACACCAACATCCCCACCCCCGCAATCGCCACCGAC
>DUEF01000073.1 GCA_011176555.1 Caldilineae bacterium | reverse complement strand
GCGCCCCCGGAATCGCTCCCCAAAACATGCCGCCCAAGATGCCTGCCAGAATGGCCATCGGCAGATGCACGACCAAGGGCAGACCCGCGAAATTGATGCCGACAAAGACTGAAAAAATCGTTCCCATCATAAATTGCCCCGAGGCCCCGATGTTGAAAAGACCCGCTTTGAACGCCACCGCCACGGAAAGCCCTGTGAGAATCAGCGGGCTCCATTTGCGAATGGTGGTGGCCCAGCCCCGTGCACTGCCAAACGCCCCCTGGAACAACCCTTTGTATGCATCGATGGGATTATCGCCAAAAATCCACATCAGCACGGCGCCCACGATAAGCGCTGTCAACAGGGCCAACGCGGGAACCAAAAGTGCATTTAATATCCTTCTGATCGAAAAGGATGAATCATCCATGGCGCCATCCTTGAGTATCCAGTTGTTGCACAACAGGGGCGGCTAAAACACCGCCCCTGTCACACTTGTTGGTATAATCGGCCAGCAGCAGAAACAGTCATACTGCTCGCTGAATCTAACTAGCTGCCGTAACCTGTGGAGATGGAGCCGTCCTTCAGGCCCTTGTCGATGCGTTCCAGATCATCCTTGACTTCCTGTGGAATTTGGTCCTCGAAGTCGTGGAATGGAGCCAGGCCGGCGCCGCCGAAGTAATTGCCGCTGGGGAGCTTGCCTTCGTTTGCCAGGAGAATCAGATCTTTCACGCCGGGCGTGATCAGTTTCATGGCGCTGGAAATGAGGCAGGGCTGGGCCGCGGGGACGGTGAACCATTGGTCGGTGTCGACGCCGATGCAGTAGAGGCCTTCATGCGTGGCGACTTCCTGCAAAGCGCCGTTGCCGGTGAGTCCACCAGCGCCGAAGACGACATCAGCGCCCTGGTCGATAGCTTGCTTGGCCGTAGCCGCACCCCATTCGGGATCGGTGAATGCCTGGGAGATCTCGCCAGGATGGTAGGTGGAAATGATTTTGATGTCGGGCTTGGTGGCCTTGGCGCCGGCGACGTAACCTTCGTTGAAGGCCACGACGGGCGGAACCAGGTCGGTGCCGAGCACAGCAGCGATGGTGTTAGACTTGCTCATGTGCGCGGCCAGCGCCCCGGCCAGGTAGCCAGAGTGATCCTCGTGGAAGATGAGGCCGGTCAAGTTGGGGATGTCGTTGGCGGTGTCGTCGTCGAACGCCCAGCCCTGGAATTGATCCACACCGATGAACTGGATATCGGGATTGGCCTTGGCCGCTGTTGCGGTGGCTTCGCCCAGGCCGAAACCTACGGTGACAATGATGCCGTAGCCGTTGTCGATGAACTGTTGTATGTTATCGGCGTAATCCTTGGCATCGTTGGTCTCAATGTACTTGTAATCTTCGCCTTCTTTGAGTCCCAACGCGTCGCCGGCCTGCTTGACGCCTTCCCAGGCTGACTGGTTGAAGCTGCGGTCGTTGACGCGCCCAACATCGGTGACCAAACCGATCTTGACTTCCTTGGTCGGGGCGGCTTCTTCTGGGGCGGCTTGCTGGCCGCCGCACGCCGTCAATACGAGGGCGCTAAACAGCACCAATGTGAACAAAATCAGTAGTGACTTACGCATTGTACCGTCTCCTCCTTGAGAGAACGATGAAAAAAGGTTGTATCGGTATTCAATTGTTGGTTTTCGTGATTCTATGGCGACGAATCGCCGTGAAAACGTGAATAGTATACGTGCACTTTGCAAATGTGGCAACATAGCCCGAACGCGAGATAAACCATTCCAAAATCGGTCAATCCAAGCCTTTGCCAGTCCCGACTGCCAGTTCCTGGTCAATGAGCGCCTGGGTGATGAGGGCGAGCTCGGTTTTTAAATCATTGGGTATCTTGTCATCCCAATGATGGAAAGAGGCCAATCCCACCCCGCCGTTGCTCAGGGTTCCCAGGTAGTTTTCTCCTGAATTCAATTGATCGTGCGCCAACGCCGCGATCGTGTCAAACATGGCCTGGTCCAGGTTTTTCTGCACCGAGGTTAGCCAGATTTGCTCGAACTCGGGCGCGGCGGCAAACCAATCCATGCCAGCACCGATAACCGCCAGTTCCCGCTCCTGCGCCACAGAAGCCAGGCCCAGATTGATCGTATACGTCACCGGGAAGAAGACATCGCAACCCGCCTCGAAGTAATCCAGAATGAGTTGACGCTCCTCGCCAGAGGATTGCAAAGATGCGCTCACCGCCCCTGTTTGCATATCTGGATCCCAGCCCAGGACGACGACATCGGCGCTATGTTGATCGTTGTAAGAGCGGACGCCGTCGGCGAAGCCTTCCAGGTAGTCAACCACGTTGGGCATGTCTTGCCCGCCATATGCGCACACCACACCGTTGGCGCTAACGCCCGCCGCCAGATAACCGGCCAGGAAAGAGGGGGGAGCCATGGTGAATTGGATGGTCCAGATATTGGGTTCGGACGCCGTCTGGTCGATTAGAACGAATTGTTGTTCAGGATTGACGAGTGCAACCTCACGGATGGCCTGTTGCAAGGGCGCGCCAATGCCAATCAATAGATCATAATCCTGATTGACAAGGCGTTGGATCTCCGGTTCTGGATCCGTCTGGTGTTGGATTTCTAACGACGTTATCTCCACCGGAAAGACATCTGCTGCGTCTTCAGCGCCTTGCCAGGCAAGCTGATGCAGCGGATTCCCTTCGCTGTCGGTGTTTTCGAAAAGAATGCCCACTCGATGCGTGTAGATTGCGGCTTCGTTATCCGGGGTGGCCGGTGGAAGCGGCGGCGGGAGGGCGTTTTGACACGAAGTCATAGCCCAAATACCAGCGATGGCAACGATAAGCAAGACAAGCGAACGCATAGTCGGAGTGGGTTTCCCAAAATAAGCGCAGTTTTCAACTTGTCCGGTTTGAACGGTGAAAACTGCGCTTGCCTAAAACGGCGGATAATCTTCCTGGTCCTGAATCGGGGGAGGCGAAGCCTCGGGTTCGATTTTTGGCTCTGTCAGCAGCACTTCACGGCCGCGGCTCCCGCCCTGATCCGGGCCGACGATGCCTTCTTCCTCCAGCATGTCGATCAGCCGAGCCGCTCGCGTATAGCCGATGCGCAAACGTCGTTGCAACAGACTGGTGCTGGCCCGACCAGCTTCCTGCACGACCACGACCGCGTCATCGAACAGGGCGTCGCGGTTGGCATCCTCTGCAGCTTGGTCCAACATATCATCCCATGTAGGACGTTCCGTTGCCGGGGCGGGGGGAGGCGTATAAGAGGTCGGGGGCGGAGACTGGCCGGGTGCGTGAGGCGTGGTCGAAAACGAAGTTGAAGGCTGGCTAGTTGCGTAGGACGAAGACGAAGGCTGGGCCGGAAGTTGCTCGGACGCGTAAGAGGCGGCTGGGGTTGAAGGGGCGGTCGAGTCAGAAACAAAGGCCGGCGTCTTATCCGAATCATCCACCCGCGCCTGCGCTTGCGCTTGCTGTACGACGCTGCTAAGCCCGCGCCAATAGCGGATCAAACGCGGGATTTCCGTCTCGGAGACATAAGCGCCCTGCAATCTCGCCAGTTTAGCGGAATCGGGCCGCATGAAAAGCATGTCGCCCTGCCCCAGCAGACGTTCGGCTCCGGGCGTATCCAGAATCACGCGTGAGTCTATCTGGCTGGTGACGGCGAAGGCAATGCGGGAGGGGAAGTTGGCTTTAATCAAACCGGTGACGACATTGACCGACGGTCTCTGCGTAGCGATGACCAGATGGATGCCGGTGGCGCGGGCCATCTGGGCGATCCGCACCAAAGCGCGTTCCACCTCGTCGGGTGACATCATCATAATGTCCGCCAATTCGTCGATGATGATGACGATGTAGGGCAAGATACGCCGCCCCTCCACCCGGCGCTGCGCATTATAAGCTTCGATATTGCGCGCGCCGCTCCGCTCCAGTTCTTTGTAGCGACGATCCATCTCCACTGTCGCCCATTGCAAAACACTCACCACTTTTTCAATATCGGTCACCACCTCGCCGACCAAATGGGGAATACCGTTGTAGCCGGTCAGTTCCACACGCTTGGGATCGACCATCACAAAACGGAGTTCGTCCGGCGTGTACTGGAAAAGAAGGGAGCAAATGATGGCGTTGACGCAGACCGATTTCCCCGATCCGGTGGCGCCGGCAATAAGCAGGTGAGGCATACGCGCCAAACTGGCGGCCACCGGCGTTCCCGAAACGTCTTGCCCCAGGCAAATGCGCAAGGGGCCTTTGAGGTTTTTGAACTCATCGGATTCGAGGATGCTGCGCAGTGAGACCATGGTCACGCTGCTGTTGGGCACTTCCAGACCGACGATATTGCGCCCCGGCACCGGCGCTTCGATGCGGATGGGCGAGGCGGCCAGCGCCAGCGATAAGTCGTTGCTGAGCGCCTGGATTTTGCTGACACGCACTTTCATGCGCTTCTCTTCGCCGCGCACCTTGCGGGTGATGTATTCCGGCCGCAACCCGAATTGCGTGACTACCGGCCCCCTGTTGACCTCGATCACGGTGACGGGGACGCCGAAAGCGCCGAGCGTGTCTTCGATGATGCGGGCGCGCTCGGCCAGGTCTTCTTCCGTC
>DUEF01000072.1 GCA_011176555.1 Caldilineae bacterium | reverse complement strand
TTCTGGAACGCATTCTCGAACCTCTGGCCGATCCGGCCGTGAGCGGCGCCCGCGGGGTCTATCGCAGCCGTCAGAAAAAATTAGTCGCTCGTTTTGTCCAACTCGAATACGAGGAGCGCTACCGGCGGATCGCCCACTTCGATGAAAAATACGGCTCTATCAACGCTCTGGACACCTCGTACGCCGCTTATCGGCGTGAATCCTTCCTGGAGGCGGGCGGTTTCGACACTCGCTTCGCCAGCGCTGCCGGTGAGGATCACGAGCTGTCCTTTCGCATGGCTGAGGCCGGGCATGTGTTTCGATTTGCACCCCTGGCGGCTGTCTACCACTGGCACGTCGAATCCGTCCGGGCTTATGCGTTCCGCAAGGCGCGCATGGGGTATTGGAAGGCGTTCCTCACCCGTCAGCATCCCAGTTATGCCCTGAACGATTCACACATGACGCAGAGCTTGAAGCTGCAAATCGTGTTCGCCGGGTTGTTCTGGATCAGTCTGGTGGCGTGGCTGATATGGCCTTGGGCGGGTTGGCTGGCGCTGGGCCTGGGCTTGCTCTTTGTCCTCAGCGCCTTGCCGTTCCTGCGGTTAGCCGCCCGCCGCGACCCGGCGGTGTTGTGGGTGGCGCTTCCTTTATTATTCGTGCGCGCAACCGCCTCGGGCGCGGGCTTTAGCTGGGGCTTGTTGCACTCGGGCAAGGCGCATTGACCCTCTGCCCGCCACAGAAAGGCAAGAGCTATGTCCGCCAATAAGCGTGTCAGAAAATACAAATCCGCCGGTGGCATCGTCCTTAACGACGCCGGGCAGGTGCTGCTGCTCGAACGCCATGTAACCCGTGAAGACACACCCAACTACGAAATTCGTCTGCCCAAGGGCCACATCAAGAAGAAGGAGACAGCGGAAGAGGCGGCGCTGCGCGAGGTGGGCGAAGAAAGTGGCTATTGGGGCCTGGAGATCGTGGCGGATTTGGGCAAAAGCAAGGTGGAATTTGAGTTTCGGGGCCAACGTATCCGGCGCAAGGAACGCTATTTCCTGATGCGGCTCACCGATCCGGTGCACGGCGAGCCGCAGCCCAGCAGCCCCGACGCCGAGGAAGCGTTGTTCGAGCCCCTGTGGGCGGATGATCTGGCCCAGGCCGAGCAGTTGCTCACGTTTGAGGCGGAGAAGGAGTTCGTGCGGCGGGCGCGGGCGTGGGTTGAGGACAACGGTTCGTGTTAAGAAATCGTCCATTTACGCTCATAATGCAGGGGTTTTCCCTCGCTTTACTCGTCGAAATGCCGTAAAATGTGATCTAGATCATACGCAACAAACTGAGTTTATGCTTAACTGAGGGGGTGTGGTGCAGTGTCATTGCGCCCCACTTGGGCTCACAACCGAAAAAGGCAAATTCCCCTCACTCACAACAGGGAGCGATCATGAAAACCTTTTCTTCTCAGCGAGCAGGCGGTCTATTCGCGCTATCTGTTATGATTCTCTGGGCCCTGTTGTTGGCCGGGCCAGGCGTCCTGGCGGGGTCACAGGCCACTGCCGGGGATGACGACGTCCCCTTTGGCGTTCAGGATGAACTCGCCATCGCTTCCTGGCTGCAACAGGCCAAGCTCAGCGCTTCCGACGGCGTGAGTGGTCATCTGTTCGGCGTATCGGTGGCCATCAGCGGCGACACGGTGGTGGTGGGATCGTCCGGTGGTGACCAGGGCAAGGGATTGGTCTATGTATTCGAGAAGCCGGGCGGCGGCTGGGCGAGCGCCACCGAGATCGCCCAACTCAGCGCTTCCGACGGCGTGGCCGGTGACGGCTTCGGTTGGTCTGTCGCCATCAGCGGCGACACGGTGGTGGTGGGCGTGTCCGACGGCGACAAGGGGGTTGCGTATGTGTTCGAAAAGCCGGGCGATGGTTGGGCGAACGCCACCGAGACGGCCGTGCTCAGCGCTTCCGATGGCGCGGCCGGTGACTACTTCGGCAGAGCGGTGGCCGTCAGTGGCGACACGGTGGTGGTGGGGGCGGAAGGTGACGAAAGCAGCAAAGGTTCGGCCTATGTGTTCGAGAAGCCGGGCGGGGGTTGGGCGAACGCCACCGAAACGGCCAAGCTCAGCGCCTCCGACGGCGCTGGCGGCGACCAGTTCGGCAATTCTGTGGCCATCAACGGCGACACGGTCGTGGCGGGGGCGCATGGCGTCGGCAGCAACAGCGGCTCGGCCTATGTGTTCGAGAAGCCGGGCGGCGGCTGGGCGAATACCACCGAGACGGCCAAGCTCAGCGCCTCTGACGGGATGGCTGGTGACCTCTTCGGCCACTCGGTGGCTATCAGCGTTGACGCCGTGGTGGTGGGCGCGTCCGGCGACGACACCCTGAAAGGCTCGGCCTACGTGTTCGAGAAGCCGGACGGGGGTTGGGCGAGCGCTACCGAGACGGCCAAGCTCAGCGCCTCCGGCGGGGCGGCGAATGACTACTTCGGCATTTCTGTGGCTATCGACGGAGATACAGTGGCGGTGGGGGCGGAGGGCGACGACAGCTTCAAGGGCCTGGCCTATGTGTTCGAGAAACCGGGCGGGGGCTGGGTGAGCGCCACCGAGACGGTCGTGCTCAGCGCCTCCGACGGCGCGACAAATGGCTACTTCGGCGGTTCTGTGGCCATCAGCGGCGACACAGTCGTGGCGGGGACGGAGGGCGACGACGACAGCAAAGGCTCGGCCTATGTGTTCGAGAATAGCCCGGTCTGGCGTTTCCGGGGCTACACGTACCAGGGCCAGCCGCCCGCAACGTTTGCGCGAGCTTCCAGCGCCGCCAGCACACCGATTGGCGGGGTCACACTCACCCTTTACGGTCGCAGTCAGAACGAGCCGGCGCCGGGCGCATGGCATACGATCACGCAATCGGGGGCCGATGGCTTCTACAACTTCTTCATCGTGCAGCCCTGGGTGTTCGACATCTTCCGACTGGAGGCGGAGCCGCCGGATGGCATGGTGGTGTCCGGCATCAGCACAGAGACAGGCCAGGTGGTGGCGGACAACGCCATCGAGTGGTACGGCCCGCCGCCGCAGGTGCATTTCAGCGATTTCTACTTCGACGAACCCACGCCCACGCCGACTGCAACGTCAACCCCAACGTCTACGCCGACCCCCACACCTACATTCACCCCGACCAATACGCCAACTCCGACCCCGACATTCACTCCGACCCCAACCATAACCCCGACCGCGACGCCGGTCACCTTCGACATCTGGCTGCCGCTGGTCAGGCGTTAAGAGGTTAGAATACATTGAACAGGCGTCATGTCGAAGCGAAGCGAGACATCCCCCCGCAAACGAAAACGATCACGTCTGCAGGAGGATTTCTCCTCGCTTCACTCGTCGAAATGACGTAAAAAAGGGAGATACTTCTGGCCGCTCACCTAATTGGTCACGGGCATCGCTTCCAGTTCCGCCACCAATTCGGCGATGATGTCGAAACCGCCCTGCCAGAAATCCCGGCTGTGGATGTCCACCCCGGCCTGGCTCAGGATGCGGGCGGGGGCTTCCGAGCCGCCGGCAGTCAGAATATCCAGATAACGGGTCTTGAAGGCTTCGCCTTCCTGGGCTGCGATTGCAGTCTTGTATTGCCGGTACAGGGCCAGCACCAACAATTGCCCGAAAGCGTAGGCGTACACGTAAAACGGCACATGATGGATATGGGGGATCGACACCCACTCCCAGCGGAACTCGTCGCTTACTTCCACTGCGTCACCGAATTGGCGGCTGAGATTCTCCAGGTAGGCGTCGGACAGCGCATCCACCGACGCCCCTTCTTGGATCATGGCGTGGGCCTGGCGCTCGAACAGGGCGAAATAGACCTGGCGCATGATGGTGGCATAGTTATCGTCCATCTGCGAAAAGAGGATGTCGCGGCGAACGGCTTCGTCCTGTTCCCCGGCCAGCAGTTTGTCCACCAGCAGCATCTCGCCGAAGGTGGAAGCGGTTTCGGCCAGGGGCAGGGAGGCGTGGAAGCTGAGGACGCTGTGCTCGGACGCCAGCAGGCCGTGGATGGCGTGCCCCAATTCGTGGGCCATGGTGGAGACGTCGTTGGCCTTGCCCTGGTAGTTGAGCATCACCCAGGGCGAGAGATCGGGCGTGACCGACCAGCAAAAGGCGCCGCCGCGCTTGCCTGGTCGCACTTCACTATCGATGTGGTCGTCATCGAAGACCTGCTGCGCCAGCGCGGCGATGCGAGGCTCGAACTCCTGGAAAGCCTCCAGCACCATGCGGGCAGCGTAATCGTAATCGTAGGTTTTATCCGATTCGACCACAGGCGCATAAATATCGTAGCGGCGCAGACGCTCCATGCCCAACCAGCGCGCTTTCAGGCGGAAGAAACGTTGGAAGATGGCGGCGTTTTCCTGGGCTACGTCCAGCAACGTATCCACCACGTCGTCGGGGATGTCGTTGGCGAGGTTGCGGGCAGCGATGGGGGTGGCGAAATGGCGCAGTTCCACCTGTTCGTTGCGCCAGTCGCGCACCAGCGTCTGGTAGATCTGCCCGAGAATGGGCGCGTCCTCGCCGTAGACCCGGTAAAGCTCCCGGTAGGCGGCGGCGCGCAGCTCGGGATCGGCGCTGCGCACGTGCACCATGAGCTGGCCCCGCGTCAATTCCTGCGTTTCGCCATCGATTTCGAGCCGGAAGACATAGCGGTTGGTGATGGCGTCGTACAGAGTCTCGAAAGCCCGGGCGCCGGTCACGTTCTTGATGTTGATGATCTTCTCTTCCGCTTCCGTCAGCGTGTGCGGCTTGAAATAGCGCATCTTTTCCAGCCAGTAGCGGTAGTCGCCAGCGCCGGACAGCAAGCGTTCGGCGTCAGCGTCATCCAGGGCCTTCCACCACAGATCGAAAAAGAGCGTGCGGTTGCTGAGCCCGGCCAGGGTTTGCTCCACCCGCGCTTGCAGGCTCTGCGCTTCCTGGTTCTGGGTGTCTTCGGTGAACCACAAGCCCGCAAAAGCGTACAGGCGGCTGTTGAGTTCGCCGATGTGTTCGTATTTGTGGATGATGTCGAGAAAAGCCGCGGGATCGATGTCAGGGGTCAGTTGCTCGCGCAGGGTTTCAAATTCGGTCACGGCAGCGTCGACCGCAGCGAAGGCGGCTTGCAGTTCTGCGCTGTCGGGAGCAGGAAAAAGGTCGGAGAGACGCCAGCGGGTTTGGGTGTAGGAGGGTGGTGGTGTTGTCATGGTGGTGGTGGGGTGAGAGGGATCGGGATGTTTTCTTGCGACGTCCACTTTGATATTTGATATTGGGTATTTGGCATTCACAGACCCGCAGAAAGCGAAAGGAAGACTCAATATCCAATACCCAATATCTAGTAAATCGTCTCCTGGCCGATGGTCATCAAGGCGGTGGACAGGGCCTCGCCGATGCTTTCCATCCAGTCGGGCTTGATCTGGCTGAGATCGTCGCTGGGAAGGCCGCTGTTTCGCGCCCAACCTTTGAAGCTGATGGTGATGTTCGGTGCGGCGTCGCTGTCGCCGGGCATGACGTTTTGCTGGCGCGTGACCACACCGCTCAGTTCGATGCCCTCCCGCGTGCGGCTGGTCTTCAATCCCACTTGCGACGCCGCATCATCGAACAGATTCAGCAAACGCAGGTTGCCGCCGGAGCCCATTTCCATCACCTTGGCTTCGCCATCGCCCAGGCCCTGGAGGAAGACGACAGCTTCGATTTGGAAGGCGCTGCTGAAGCCCTGTTTCGCTGTCAGGAAGCGTTCGATGTCGAGCGGCAACTCGGGATTTTGCCCGGTTTCGTAGCCGTTACCGGCATAGGCGACGAACAGGAACGTGCGGTTGGGATGGTAATTGGCTTCCTGCCAGGCGCGGAGCATCTCCAGCATGACGCCGATGGCGGCGGCGTTGTCGTTGGCTCCGGGATACACCGTGTCCGCCGGCCCTGCGC
>DUEF01000071.1 GCA_011176555.1 Caldilineae bacterium | reverse complement strand
GGTGGGCGTGGCCGTGGCGATGGGGGTCACGGTGGGGGTCAGGGCCAGCACGCGCTGTTCGGAATCCCAGCGCCACCAGAAGAGGAACACAGCGATCAACCCCAAAACGAGGGCGATGTCGGCGAAGGGGATGCGGAAGCGTCGCGGTTTGGGCGTATCGAAGCGGTAGCCGCACATGAAGCAGTCGTCGGCGTTGTGGCTGACTTGTGCGCCGCAGTTGGGGCAGTAGCGGGGGAGAGAGGTATTGTTTTCGGTATTTCGGGCGATCTGAGATCGCTTGGGACTTTCGGATTGGTGGGGCACAGGTGGGAGGGTGAGAGGGTGAGAGATACTTGACGCTATCTGCATAAAATGCTAAATTAGTGCATATAGGAGGCTTGCCATGAGAACAACGCTCGATCTGCCGGAAAATTTATTGCTGGAAGCTATGCAAGTTACACACATTCAAACCAAAACCCGGGTGATCATCACCGCCTTGGAAGAATTGATCAGAAAATCAAAAATTGCTGAATTGAAGCAGTTCAAAGGCCAGGTTGATTTGGACATCGACTTGGATGCGCTACGGGGGCGTTGATGTTGGTCTTGGTCGACACCTCAATCTGGATCGATTATTTCAGGAGCGGAGATAATTCAGGAAAGCTCGATTTCTTGATTGATGAAAACCTTGTAGCGATCAATGCTCTGATTTTAACCGAACTGACACCGTTCCTAAGAATCAAAAATCAGAGGAAAATTATTCGGCTATTGCAGTCCATCAATAGATTGCCTCTTTCTATCGATTGGGATCAAATAGCCGAATATCAATACCGGTGCCTCCGGGGCAGGATTAATGGCGTTGGCATTCCAGATTTGATCATCGCCCAGAACGCGAAACAGCATCATTGTTCAATCTATGCGTTCGATAAACATTTTCCACTGATGAAAAACACTATCGGCATCAGGTTGTTTGAGTAAGAGATCGTAGTTCAATTTGCTTTTCCAGGTATTTTTCGCATGGCTGATGACAAAAACAGCGTCAGCAGCAACCCTAGCGTCAGGGCCGAGATGATGGCGGCGAGGGTGCGCAGGGGGGTGTTGCCGAGGCGGATGCCGACATCGTGCGTCCCGGCGGGTAAGTCGAGGGTGATGAGGGCGTAGGGGTCGTCAGGTCGGATTTCAGTTTCCCGCCCATCCACAGTTGCGCGCCAACCGGGGTAGTAGTAGGTGTAGAATTGGAGGGTGACGGGCGTTTGTGCAGCCACCTGCACCTGCTCGGAGCCAGCGCCATGGTGGAGCGAGCGCACGTTACCTTCACCTGCGGTGATACGGGCAAGCGGCAGGGGTTTTCCTGCCAAGTATGCGGCCACTTTGGGCGTGTCGCCGGGCGCGGCCGCGGCGAAGGCTGTGCGCCCGACCATGTCCGGGTACTCGAGCTCGAAATCGATCACGGCCTGGGGGCTCTGGTCCCGGGCGGTGACAGGCGTGTGTTCGGGGCGAGTAAAGGGGTGGGAGGCCAGAACGATGGCCAGGGCCAGCACGAGCAGGGTCGGAGTCAGGCGGCCTCCGACGCCGGCATCGGGATTTTCGCCATCGCCCCGCGCTGAGAGCGCCGCCACGACGCCCGCCGCCACCAACGAGAGGAATAGCGCCGCCAGGGTGAGCAGGCGGAAGGGGAATTGCAGCAGGGCCAGAGGTGAAAACGCTTCCCACACGGGGCGGCTAATCGCCAGGACGAGCGCGATGCCGCTGATGCCGGCCAGCAGGAAACCCAGCAATTCACCTTTGCGGGATGGCCGATCATGCCACAACAGGGGCAGGGCCGCCAATCCCAGCAGCGCCAACCACAGGCCGATCTGCAAGGGCATGCCGTCGTTGGGGCCGGCCAGGGCATGGCCAAAGCCCCAGTCGAAACTGAACAACTGGAAGAGATAGAGAAATTGGTCGGCGAAGTTGTACGTGTTGGCCACCCATTGTTCCTGGGCGATGTAGCGGCCTTCGGTCAGGGCGGGGAGCAGGAAGATGGCGGCCAGGCCGATGCCCGCCAGGCCCGCGGCCAGCGCCTCCAGGGTTGTTCGCCACGGCAACCGCCCCGTCCGTCGCCAGCGCAGAATCAGCCAGTACAGAACCATCAGCGCCAGGACGGGCGGGAAGAAGATGACCGTCACGCTGTGGGTCAGCAGGGTCAGGCCGAAGCTGAGCGCGGCGATGGCGAGTTTGCGACGTCCTCCTTCTTCCAACAGCTCCCAAAAGCTCTGCAAAACCCAGGGGAAGAGGGCGAAGGCGACGAATTCGGCCAGGGCGGCGCGCACGTAAATGTTGACGAGGTGGTAGGGCGCGTAAACGTAGAGCAGGCCTGCGATCAGCCCCGGCCCCGGCCCCCACAATTTGCGGGCGAAGCGATACATGGTGACGCCGGAGAGCATGAAGGCCAGCGCCCAGGTGATTTTGATGGCGGCGGCGATGCCGAAACCGAGCAGGTGGAAGAATTCGGCCACATAGAACGCCAGCGGCGCGTAGAAAATCCACAGGGGATAACCGTAGCCCAGGGAGTGATCGGGGGCCCAGCGCGGGTACAAAAAACCGTCCCGAATCGCCTGATCGAACTCCACCAGCCAGAACAGGCTGTGTCCTGCATCGTGGGCGCGCAGAAAATAGCCGGGAGCCAGGAGTGGAACCCAGGCGAAGGCGCTCAGCAGGAGCAGAAGGAGGAGCGGGGAACGACGCATTTTAATGGTCAATGGCCAATGGTCAACGATCAATGGTCAATGGGCGGTGACTGACGGCGGAGGCGTTTTGCCAGGGGGAGCGCCAGAAGGAGGAGCAGGAGAATGACCGCGATGATGGATGTCTTTTCGCCGATGCTGCGGATCGGTGTATCCTCGAAGGAGATGCGGAGGAGATGCTCGCCCGCGGGGACGGGGACATCGAGCAGGCCGTAGGGGGGACGCGTGTCCGCGGGGGTGAGGGGGAAACGGTCGAGTTCAGCGCCGTTGGCCGGGTCCAGGATGGCTGCGGTCCAGCCGGGATACCATTGCCGGTAGAAGGGGACGCGTTGGCCCGGCCCCTCGGCGTGCACCCACACCAGTTCGCTGTCCACGCGGTGTTCGCGCACATCCACATCCAACCCGGTGTTTTCGCCCACCAGGCTGTAATCGACCTGATTGTCGATGGGAATACCCGCCATGTGCAGATCGGCCAGCGGCGACCAGGCGGCGATCTCGGTGGCGGTGGCGGTCATGCCGGTCATCTCGTCGGAACTGCGCTCGAATTCCATCAACCCGGCCAGGGTGGCTCCTCCGGGCGGCGGGTCGGGCGTTTCGATGCGGAGATAGGGCGCGCTGCCCAGGATGATCAACCCCGCCAACAGCAACGGCGGCAACCACGAGCGGCTGGGAGAAGGATCGTCCGCTTGGGGCAGGAGCGCGGCCGGGGCCAGGGCCGCCAGCGCCAGCGCCGACAACGTCAGGTAGCGCCAGGGGAATTGGGCGGCGTCGACCATGGGGATGTGATCCCAGGCCCAGGCGGAAGCGGAAGTGGTCAGCCCCACGCTCCCCGCCAGCACGAGCAACCAGAAACCGATTTCCAATTGCTCACCCGTATCCCGCCGCAACCAGCGCCAGAAGGCCAGCGCGGCCAGGGCGAAGAGCACGAGCCCCAGTTGGTAGCTGATGGTGTCGTTGGGGCCGGGCGTGCTGATGCCGAAGCCCCAGCGCGGGTCGAAAAGTTGCGAGAAATAAACGAAATGGTCGTGGAAATCGTAGTAACCGGCGAACCACTGGTCCAGATTGACGAATTTGCTCTCGGTCAGGGCGGGGAGGATGAAGAACGCGGCCAGAGTCACGCCCAGAATCAGGCCCGCGCCCGCCGGGATCATGGCCCGCACCCACCCACCGATCTTGGCCCGAGCGCCCGTTTTGTCCCGCACTTGGCCGTAGGCCAACACCAGCAGATAGAGCCCCAGCACAGGCGTGAACAACAGCGCCACGAGATTCGAGCTGAGATGCACGGCCGCGTAACCGAGCGCGGCCAGAGCGATGCTGCTCGGCCCCGGTCGCAAGACCGCCCGGCGCACGCCCCACAGCGCCAACGGCAGAAACGCCAACGCCAGCGATTCCGCCATCGCCGCCCGCACGTAAACATCGAGTAGGTGATAGGGCGCGTACACGTAGGCCACCGCCGCCACCAGCGCCGCCCGCTCTCCCAGCCAGTCTCGCATGAAAAACCACATGCTCCAGGCGCTGAGCAAAATCGTGCTGATCATCGCCCCTTTGACCGCGGCTTCCAGGCTGAGCGGCAAAATCCGGTAGAGCAACGTCCCCAGGAACGTGGCTCCCGGCGCGTAGATGTTGAAAAAGGGGTAGCCGTAGCCAAAGGCCCAGTCCGGCGACCAACGCGGGAAGAGCGTCCCCTGATCCCAGGTGATGTTGTATTGCAGGATGAAGTAGACATCGTGCCGGGCGTCGTGCGCGGCCCAAAAGTAGCCGGGGCGCAGGAGCGGTGCGATGGCGAAGATGGTGAGCAGGGTGGTCACCCAAAAGGATGGGGATTTGTAGAAGCGGGTCATAGAAAATGTGTTACGTGTTGCGTGTTGCGTGGGGGAGGAGACCAAAACGGACCACGCACCACGCAATGCGCATCGATTTTGGTCTAATCTGTGTTGTGCAGCTCTAACGCATCATCTTCCCCCGCCGCCAGCCGTTCGCCGGTCTGCCAGTTGTAGAGGCCGAGGCGGAGTTTCAGGTCGGGGGCGGCGTCGGGGGGGATGGCGAGTTCGTAGCGGTCGGAGATGATCTCGCCGGGTAGCCAGGAGGTCATAGGACGGGCGCCGGCCTGCGGCTGCGTGTCGAGCTGGGCCACGGTCGCGCCGGCGTCATCGACCACGTGGATGAAGATGTTGTAGTCGAAGTCGATGGGTTGTGTGCTGAGCCAATCGGCATCGAGGACGATGGTGGCTCCGGGTTGCAGCGCGCCTTCCGGCTCCAGCTTCAACAGCATCACTTGATTGTCGCCGAAAATGGCGGCGGGCGAGGCGGGGATGTCGTAGGTCTGGAAATCGGGTGCGAGGCCGGGCCCCGCGCTGAGGATGGCGATGATGAGCAGGCTCGCCCACAACGGCGTTTCTCGCAGACCGGGGATGAGCCGCAGGGCGGAACCGGCGGCGACAGCCAAAAAGGGCAGGGCGAGCAACGACAGATGCCAGGGCGCAGCGACAGTGGCCGGGACGAAACCGAGGCGTCCGCCGACGAAATCGAGGCTGAAGAAAAGGAAGAGGAGACCGATGG
>DUEF01000070.1 GCA_011176555.1 Caldilineae bacterium | reverse complement strand
TAACTTCGATGCACACGCCGCCCTTGTCGTGCGCACCTCCGGTCTGGACAATGCCTTGCTCACCTTCGATCGTAGTGCATTACCCGAAGGTGTGGAAATCATGGATGCCGAACTGACCATCAACGCCACTTTCGAATCCGGCGCATGGGGTAAAGAACTGACGGTGCTGAACACGGAAGCCTTCGACTCCACCACGGTGACCTACGACGACGCTCCCGCCGTGTACAATCCCGGCGAATCGGTCGCTGTACCCAACGAACTGGGCATGATGACCTTCAATGTAACCGACAACGTAGCTGCCTGGGATGCGATGGGCGCTCAGGCGACAACGGCGGAGCAAATGGGCCAACTGGCCATTTCCGCCACCGGTCCCTTTGGCCGCGTTGTATTCGACAGCCTCGAAAGCTACGAAGGCAAGCCCGCCATGTTGACAGTGACCTATCGACCTGCAGAGTAAAGCCAAAAACCTCCGATGGAACAAGGCGTTAAGCGGTTACATCCTGTTACATCTCTCGACGATCAGGGTCTGGGCGGCAACGTCCAGACCCTGACGCATTCAAACGACTTGACAGCCGCCTATTTCCCTCCTACAATGTGTAGAGTTTCGACATAATGACTAAGCCTCTTCTTTCAGCTTAAAACGGATGGTCAACCTTGCCGTTTTTGCCTCGAAAACTGCCATATCTGGCAATTCTGGTCAGAACAGGCCTAGCGTTCACGTTTCGGCAAAGGTCGCCGTCAGGGTATTCACCACAAAACACTTTTTTCATCGTATCACCATCTCGGTATACGATACTTCAGTATCTGACTTCCGGCGGCCATTCGGTGCAGACTCTCCAATCATATCCTGAAGAAATGACTTCCCAGCAGTATCCGGTAGAGGGGGAAACGTATGAACTGGCACCTATGCAATCGACAACTACAAGATAGGGAACCATATGGTTCCTGGTGCGTGTGCTTTTTTTGTTGGCTGTCAGAACGGTGAATGCAATAGTTCAAACACCATTTTACATGGTTCCTTTGGATTTCCGGGAAGTCGGGAATGAATCCCACGAAATCCGGTTGAACGACATTACATCAACATCAGTTCGGAATTAGCATCCTGAGTAGCCTGAATCAAAGCAAAAAGCGTATCGAAGGGTGCGCTGGAGGAGGAAAACGCCCTTCGATACGGGCTATCGCCCACCCAGGCTACGTCCTGAGCTTGCCGAAGGGATGCTTTCCTCCTCACATCTCCGCACTGAGGTTACATTAGCGTCTGCAAAGACAAGGAGGTCAGCTATCGTAACGATCCCACCTTCGTGCCAAGAACAAAAACCGCCCTCTTATCGCGCTAAAATTTCTCACTCAAGGAGAACAACCGCACATGAATTTCCGAAAGCACTTCCCCTTGGTCATAGCCCTCGGTTTGATCTTTGTCTTGGCGCTTATGGCCTTTAACGGCATGACGGCAGTCGCTCAAGTCGATGACGGTGATGTCGCGGCGTCTGCCGGTCCGAAACTGTGGCAAGAGAAAGAGCCCGAAGCGTACGTATTCACCCCCAGCATGGGCGACTATTGGCGTTCGATGCGGCCCCCCGCACGAGAAGTCGTGGAAAATTGGGTGCTGCAACAGGGCAAAGTCCCCATCGATGCCGGACAGGCCGAAATCGACGCGGCCGTGAATGCCTGGTACAAGAATTTCCTCAAGCATAGCTACATGGGACCCGATCCCCTGGCCAAGCGCAAGCTGCTGCAACGTGAGAAGGCCTTGATCAGCGGCGATATCGCTGCGGCCGAAGATCAACTGCCAACACCGCAGAAGAATCCCATGTTCGTCGTAGTGGAATTCGACGGCACGGACACGATCACCCGCCCCTATCCCACCAACCCGGACGATCCTCTGAACCCTGGCCCCTGTGTCGACACCGAATTCACCTGGGGCCCCACCTTCCTCGGTGAAATTCCTCTGCCTGGCCCCAAAGACAACAACACCTTCTTCGTGGAAGATCCCAGCGTAGCCAAATACGAATCGGTTGTCTTCGGCGAAGGCCCTGATGCCCCCGGCTACGGCATCGTTCACCATCCCAACATCGGCCCGGTCGATCTCACCGGTCTGACAGCCACGAACTTCCTGCAAGAAATGTCTCACGGCACATCCAAGCCTGGCGGCGGCTTCCTGCAGGAAACAGTCGTCGTAGATCATTCCCACGAATACTACGGCTACGCCGACTACTACGAGTACGAACCGGGCGTTTGCACCAGCAATGCTCCGGGCGACCAGGTCGGCCACAACAGCCGCCAGTTGCCCGTCGATGTCGTCAACAAGATCGTGGAAACCTACGGCGACACCCTGGGTTGCAGCCAGTACGACGCGGATGGCGACCATATCATCGACGCCTTCGTGTTGGTGCACGCCGGTGATGGCGCGGAACGCGGCTGCCCGGACTGCATCTGGAGTCACAGCTCCGCCTTCCTGCCCGGCTTCGACGACCAACCCCAGATCTGCGGCAACGACACCCCCGGCGACCCCAGCGACGACTACTTCGTGCAGGGCTACAACCAGGATCCCGAACCACTGGACCTGGGCGTGATCGTCGAAGAATACGAGCACCAATGGGGTCTGCCCGACCTCTATTCGGTCGATGGCTCGAACTCCAACTCCTGGTGGGGCGCGCCTCACACCTCCGGCGTTTGGGGCGGCCCCTTGGGCGGCACCCGACCCGTGGGCCACAACCTCTGGCAAGACACCATGCTCGGCTGGCGCAATCCCAAGGTCATCAACTACGATGATCCCGAAATGGAGATCCTCCTGGGCCGCAACCGCGACAAACCGGAAGGAACCGAGGATGGCATCCTCATCAAGTTACCTGACCTCGAAACCTTCATCGACAACATGGCCGGCGAAGGCAAGGGCTGGTACTCCACTTCCGGCGACCTGATGGATAACCGCGTGTACCGCGACTTCGACCTCAGCGCGGCCACTGGCGAGGTCGTCTTCTCCTTCGACGCCTACTGGGACATCGAAGAAGATTGGGACTACGGCTACCTCGAAGTCTCCACCGACGGCGGCGCCACCTGGATGACCTTGCCCGACATGGACGGCGTCCTCACCGACACCGACCCCAATGGCAACAACCAGGGCTGGGGCCTCACCGGCGGCGGTGAAGCCAACCTCCACTTCGACCTCTCCACCTATGCCGGCTCCACCGTGGGCTTGCGCTTCCGCTATCTGACCGACCCCGCCGTGGCCAATCCGGGCTGGTGGGTAGACAATCTCCTGCTGGTCGACGACAGTGGAACCCTCTACGAAAACGATCTGGAGAACGACTTCAGCGACTGGACCAATGAGGGTTGGATGGTCGTGCCCTTCACCCGCAGCGATGAGCAATACTACCTGGCGGAGTGGTGGGACGACAATGGCATGTTCAACCCCTCGTTGAACGATCCCTACTACACCTACTGGTCCAGCGACACCGAATGGGCGGTCGAACGCATGCCCTTCAGCACGCCCGGCATGGTGATCAGCTACCGCAACACCGGCCAGGATTTCGACTACGAGATCGGCAGCGATCTGGGCGAAGGTCCCGGCTACGGCCCCAAATATGGTCTATTGGTGGTCGACTCCCACTTCTGGCCTATGCGCTTCGATACGCATTTCGACAGCTTCCAGGATGGTTTGGTCGGTCTTACGATGTACGGACGCACCAAGTCTGGCAACGCCGCCTTCACCCTCCACGACACCAACGAGAAATCGGCGAAACTCGGCTACAATCTTGACACCGGCAGGTACGAAGACCCACCGCTCGAAGAAAAGACCTGGCCCAGCGAACCGGGCGTCTACGCTTTCCACGATAGCATGGGCTACTATCCCGGCTTCTACTATCCTGGCGGCGGCCCCTACGTCTACCTGCATGACTGGGACAGCAGCGCCGCTATTCCCGCCCGCGGTAACTACAGCACCCCCGTCACCTGGCCGGATGGCACGCCCTTCGAAGCGCTTTACGGCATTCCCATCGGCCCCGGCGGCCTCGGAACCGGCAACCCCGGCGATGCAGGGGTGCAGTACGGCATCCACCTGGAAATCCTGGAGGAGTCGGAAGAGCAAGCCACTGTCCGCTTCTGGAACTCGATGATGGAACTCGACGGAGGCATCACCCAGACGCCCAGCGCCGATCCCGTCATGTACGGCGACACCATCGATATTTCCGTGAAAGCCACCAACATCGGCACACGTATGGACGCCTTCGCGATGATTCCCTTCGACAGCGACGTCATGGGCATCAAAGGCAGCGGCTGGGGCGGCGTCTTCCCGCTCTTTGCCGGTGACATGGCCGAGATCGCCGCCAAATACGGCGTAGAGATGCCCGTGTCCGCCGCAGCGACTGACGATGCGCCGGTCGCGATGGGCTGGAAAGGCGTCATCGGCACCGGGGAGACGGTGGAATTCGGCTTCTCGGTGGAAGTGACGAGCTATGAAGGCGTGATCCAGCATTCGGCCTCCTGGTTCGACGACGCCAGCTTCATCCAGGCGATGACCAGCGACCCCATCGATATCTACGACGATGGCCTGCGCACAGTCGAGATTCCTCTCGTGGCCGACACCTGGGTCAAGGGCAGCAGCACCAGCAGCGGCCTTAACTTCGATACACACGTTGCCCTTGTCGTGCGCACCTCCGGTCTGGACAACGCCTTGCTCACCTTCGATCGCAGCGCCCTGCCCGAAGGCATGGAAATCGTCAACGCTGAACTGATGATTAACACCACCTTCGAATCCGGTGCGTGGGGTAAGGAACTAACGGTATTGAACGTCAACCCCTTCGATTCGACGACGGTCACCTACGACACTGCACCCGCCGTGTACAATCCCGGTGAATCGGTCGCTGTACCCAACGAACTGGGCATGATGACCTTTGATGTAACCGACAACGTAGCTGCCTGGGATGCGATGGGCGCTCAGGCGACAACGGCGGAGCAAATGGGGCAACTGGCCATTTCCGCCACCGGTCCCTTTGGTCGAGTCGTGTTCGACAGCCTCGAATCCTACCTGGCTAAACCCGCCATGTTGACTGTGACCTACATGCTGGAATAGCCCCGACAGAGCGTGAGGATGACTGATCCTCGCGTGTCTGACACCTCTCAAAATCAGGGCCTGGGTGCTATCGCCCAGGCCCTGTCGCGTGGCCTGACATCAATGGATTTGACATGCGTCCGAATATTTCTTAGAATGCTTCACGGTCTGCCCAACCAAAGATGTGATCTGGGTGGGACGACGTTCTGCCAAAAAACTTGGATACGATAGAGCTTGCCATTGAACCGCACATCAGAATTCTATCCCACCGAAAGCAGTCTGGACGCGCACCTTGCATGGTTAGCCGTTGCAGCGCACAGTGATTCCAGACTGAACTTGTTTTCTAAGGGTGTAGCCCGCACTTAGGTGCTGTGCTATGCCCTTTTTTTATCTCCAAACACACACCACGGAGCACGCCTATTGCAAATTACGTCGGTTTCCCCCCAACCTCTCTTTCCTCCAACTCAACCAAGGAGAACGAATCAGTGAGAAAAAAACTTCCTACAATTTTGGGCATCACGCTTTTGGTAGCCATGCTCATTGTCGCCGTCGCCCCGGTTGGCGCTGCGCCAGCCGCACCTTCGGCAAGCGATGATCTTTCGGCTACATCCCAACTCAGCACAACCACGTTGGAAACCAACCGCAACGCCGAACGTTGGCCCTACATCATCCTCCTGGATGGAGCCCCTGTCGCCACCTACAAGGGCGGCATTGCAGGCTTACCAGCCACCAGCCCCACCGCCACGGGCGAAACCAAGTTGGATGCCAGCAACGCATCAAGCATCGCTTACGCCGATTATCTGGCGGCCCAGCAAGATCAGTTCATTGCCAGCCTGCAATCCATCGCCAGCTCGGCCGAAGTGGTTCACACTTACCAATACACCCTCAACGGCGTCGCCGCCATCATGACGGCCGACGAAGCCGCCAGCGTCGCCAAAATGCCCGGCGTGACCGCCGTCCTCGCCGACAAAATGCGCTATCCCGACACCGACGTCACGCCTGACTTCATTGGCGCCGTCAATGTATGGGATGGCAGCGCTGCTGGCGTTGATGTGGGAACCAAAGGCGAAGGCGTCATCGTTGGCGTCGTCGACACCGGCATCTGGCCCGAACATCCTTCCTTTGCCGATGATGGCAGCTACCCTGCCCCCCCTGCTGATTGGGGTGGCGAATGCACCCCGCCGGCCGACGGCACTGCCGATTACACCTGCACCAACAAACTGATCGGCGTCCAGTACTTCCTGGACACTTACGTCACTGTTGGCGGCGGATACGACGGCCTCTTCCTCTCCGGTCGTGATGACGATGGACACGGTACGCATACAGCTTCGACCTCTGCCGGCAACGAAGATGTGCCCGTCACCCTCTTGGGCGTTGACCGCGGCACGGTAAGCGGCATCGCCCCGCGCGCGCATGTCGCCATGTACAAGGCCCTCGGCCCTCTGGGCGGATACGGTTCTGATCTGGTCGCCGCCATCGACAAAGCTGTCGCTGACGGCGTGGACGTGATCAACTACTCCATCGGCGGCGGCGCTTCCAACCCCTGGGACGACGCCGACAGCCTGGCCTTCCTGAACGCCCGCGCGGCTGGCGTCTTCGTCGCCACCTCCGCCGGTAACAGCGGCCCCGGCCCCGACACCGTCGGCTCGCCCGGCAATGCCCCCTGGATCGCCACCGTTGGCGCCAGCACCAGCAACCGCCACTTCATTAGTGACATCACCCTAAGCGGTCCAGGCGAAGCTCCCACCGGCCTTTACGGCGCTTCTATCACTGCCGGCGTCACCGACTTCAACCTGGTCGATGCCGAAGGCATCCCCGACAGCACCGGCGATGATTCCGGCCTCTGTCTGAATCCCTTCAACCCCGGCACCTTTGCAGCCACCGATGTCGTCCTCTGTAAGCGCGGCCAGATCGCCCGCGTTCTGCGCGGCGATTATGTCGCTGCTGGCGGCGGCGGCGGCGTCATTCTGTACAATCCTGTGCAGCAAGGCCTGGCCACCGACAATTACATCATCCCCGCCGTCCATGTCGAAAACGACATCGGCCAGCAGATTAAAGACTATATCGTCGCCCACCCCGGCGAAGTGACCGTTAGCTTCACCCAGGGCATGGCAACATACGGCCCCGAAGACCCTCGCGTCATCCCCGACATGATGGCCTCCTTCAGCTCGCGCGGCCCCAACGGCCCCGTCATGGCTGTGATCAAGCCCGATGTCACCGCTCCTGGCGTGCAGATCCTGGCCGGCGCTTCACCTGAACACGACGGCGCAGGCGCACAGGGCGAACTGTTCCAGAGCATCCAGGGCACATCCATGTCCAGCCCGCACGTGGCTGGCGCAGGCGCCCTGCTCAAGGCCGTTCATCCCGATTGGTCACCCGCCGAGATCCAATCGGCCCTGATGACCACCGCCCTCACCGCCGTCGTCAAAGAAGATGGCGTCACCCCCGCCGATCCCTTTGACCTGGGCGCTGGCCGCATCGACCTGAACAAGGCCAACGATCCCGGTCTGGTCTTCGATATGACCGTCGACGACTACATGGTCGGTGAGGCGGATCCCGCCAACATGAACCTGCCCAGCCTTGGCTTCGGTAGCATCGCCGGTCGCGCCACTATCACTCGCACCGCCACCAGCCTGATGGACGCGGAAAGCACGTGGGAAGTCTCCGTCGACGCCCCTGACGGCGTGACCGTGACAGTCTCGCCCGACCCGCTGGTTGTGCCCGCCAACAGCGAAGCCACTTTCACAGTGAGCGTCGACGCCGTCGGCGTGCCGGAAGGTCTATACTTCGCCCATCTCTACCTGAGCCATGGCCCGCACACCATCCACATGCCCATTGCTTTCTGGAACGTCCCCGCCACCTGGACTTCTCTCACTGGCCTGACGACTCAGTTCGATAAGGACATGGTTCCCTTCGAACTCAACAGTGGCGTCGATGTCGATCCCTTCATGGTCAACGCCGCCGGTCTGGTTGATCCTGTTTACTTCGAGGGTGGCCCTCTGGTGCAAGACCCCGACCAGGATCCTGACACCGACTTCTGTGGCGAAGGCCAGGAATGTTGGCCCTTCTCGACTGTTGGCGGCGAACTGTGGTGGGTCTTCCAGGTCCGCAACGCCGAGATCGCTGACGCCGACCTCTACCTCTACCACGACGCCAATGGCGATGGCGAGTTCACGCCCGACGAACTCATCGATTCCAGCACTAGCGGCAGTTCCGATGAAGAAGTCCAGGCTGTGATGCCCGCTGGCGACTACCTGGTGCAAGTTCAGGCCTGGGCCGGTAGCGGCGCGTACGATCTCAAAGTCTACGATGTAGGCATGAAAGACCTGAACGCATCCGTCGCCGTGACGGACGCTCCCGCCGCCATCAGCGCAGGCAACGACTACATGATGAAATTTGCCTGGGACCACACCATCGACCCCGGCGAAGAATACCTGGGCGTGGTGGCGTTGGGCAGCCCCGACAACCCCGTCGCCGTCGGCATCGAGCCCGTACGCATCATGGGCGATGCCCCCGCTATCAGCAAGATGGCTGATGTCGATGCCGTCTACCCCACCCAGGAGATCGGTTACGAGATCGTGTTGGCCAACAACTCCGATTCCGAAGCCGCCCTGTCCCTGACGGACACCCTCCCCGCCAATGTGACTGTCGATCCCGACAGCATCACCGGCGATGCCACCCTGACAGACGGCGTCATTACCTGGGAAGGCGTCCTGCCGCCCGCGGCCAACGAAGTGGTGATCGCTCCCAGCGACTTCCCATACGGCTACTTCTCTCTGGCTGGCATCGGCGTACCGCCTCTCGACGGCTGCACAGGTTGTGACGAAGCTGCTTTCAACTTCACAGGCGATCCCGTCTCCTACCTGGGCACAGCTTACGAAACCGTTTGTATGGTCTCGAACGGCTACCTCGTCATGGGCGGATGCGCCTCTACCGACGACATCCAATGGCAGCCGCAACAATTCCCCAACGCGGCCGTTCCCAACAACGTCATCGCCCCCTTGTGGATGGACTTTGACCTGGACGGCGGCGACGGCGAAGGCGGCGGAACCTGGTATGCCGCTAACCTCACCGATGGCGTCAACAACTGGCGTGTTTTCGAGTGGGAGAACGCCGAACGTTGGGGCGAAGAGGGCACCGCTTTCACCTTCCAAGTCTGGCTAAAGACAGACTACGAAGACATCTCCTTCACCTACGGCTTGCTGAATGGCCCCATGGCCGGCTCCTCCGTTGGCGCCGAAAACGCTGACGCTAGCGCCGGCGACAACTGGTACTTCAACGATGGCGCTGGCAACGAAGTCGGCAATGCACCTACACTCGACGACATCCTGGGCGTTTACGGCCAGGCCGGCGCCGCCACCCACACCATCACCTACATGGCCACCGCCACAGAAGCAGGCGAAGCCATGAACGAGGCGGTTGTCAACAAGGGTATGGCCATGGACAAGGCCAGCGCCACCGTCACCGTCGAAGAAGGCGTGCTCGAGGGCGCAGTCACTCAGACGCCCTCCGCCGATCCGCTCGTGTACGGTGACACCGTAGACGTGGACGTCAACCTGCACAACTTCGGCGCAGACATAGCCGATGGCTCCGCCATCCTCTGGCTGGATGCTGAAGTGACGTACGTGGACGGCAGCGCCTACAACGCCACCCCGCTCACCGCCATGCAGGCCGCCGATTTACTCGCTCGCCTCGGCCTGGAAGCGCCCACCGCCCTGAGCGACGCCACGGCCGCGGAAGACGTGATCGGCATCCTCTGGGAAGGCGCGCTCGCCAATACCGAAACGACCGATTTCGGCTTCACCGGCATGGTCAACAACACCACCGGCAGCATCATGCACGCCGTGAATGTGTTCGATGGCTACATGCACGTGGGCACGTTCGTTAGCGACGCCCTGGAGATCACCGAGACCGCCATGGTCGAACTACCGTTGCTGGCCGACACCTGGGTTAGTGGCGGTAGCACTGGCGCCAACCATGACAGCACCACACATCTCACTGTGCGCACCAGCGGCCTGGACAACGCCTTCCTCACCTTCGATCGCAGCGCTTTACCTGCAGGCGCGTCGATCATTAGCGCCGAACTGACTGTCAAGACCACTGCCCAGTCTGGCGCCTTCGGTAAGGAGCTGACGGTTCTAAACACCAACCCCTTCGACTCGACGACCGTCACTTACGACGACGCTCCTCAGATCTACAATCCCAGCGCTACCGTGGCAGTGCCTGACGCTTTGGGCATGGTGACCTTCGATGTGATTGGCAACGTGACTGCCTGGGATGCTGCTGGCGCTCAGGCCACCGCGGATCAACACATCGGTCAACTGGCCATTTCCGCCACCGGTCCCTTTGGTCGCATCGTCTTCGACAGCCTCGAGACCTGGCAGGCCTCGCCCGCCAAGCTGGTTGTCACCTACTTCGTCGAGTAATCTCGACCATTCCCCCCTCACGTAGGGGTGTGAACCCTCGCACCCCTACACCCAACTTTTACACAAGCAAGGCCGGGATGTTTCTGTCCCGGCCTTCTTTTTTACTTCCGATCTTTGTTGTTGGATATTCCGCAGAGCACAACTGTGCTTGAGCTAAGCCGGTGCGGGGCTGGGAGGTGTGGCCGGGCCCTGTTGGGGGGCGGAGTCAGGACGACGGGCGGGTTTAGACTGCTGAGCGGGTCTGGAAAACGACGATGGCGTCTTGGGGACATCAGAAGGCAGCGCCCCCGTATCGAATAGAGACTTCAATTCATCTCGCGTGAGCGTCTCCTGGTCGAGCAAAGCCTGAGCCACCAGGTCCAATAGATCTCGGCGGTCTTCCAGGGCCGCTCTCGCCATCTCGTATCCTTCATCGACGATCTTGCGCACTTCCCGATCGATCTCTTCCGCCACCTCTTCGCTGTAGTTCCGCTGTTCGCTGATCTCCCGCCCCAGGAAGACCATCTCTTCCTTCCTGCCAAACACCATCGGGCCCAACTTCTCGCTCATGCCATAACGCGTGACCATGTCCCGGGCGATGCGGGTCACCTGCTCCAGGTCCGAACTGGCGCCGCTGGAGATATCACCGAACACGATTTCCTCGGCGATGCGGCCTCCAAGCGCCACCGCGATGCGGGCCATGAAATCCTCTTTGCTGTACAGCGTCTTTTCTTCTTCAGGAACCTGCCAGGCGTAACCCGCCGCCTGTCCGCGGGGAATAATCGTCACCTTTTGCAGCGTATTCTCCGAATCGAGCATCTTCGCCACCACGGCGTGACCGGCTTCATGGTATGCAGTCAAGCGCTTACGGTTTTCGCTCAGCACCCGACTTCTGCGCTCCGGCCCGCCCAGCGCCACGCGCTCCACCGCTTCTTCGAATTCACTCATGCCAATGGTGCGCTTGTTGCGACGGGCAGCGAGGATGGCGGCTTCGTTGACCACGTTTTCGATATCGGCGCCAGCGAATCCAGGAGTGGCGCGCGCCAGAATATCCAAATCGATGTCATTAGCCAGAGGCTTACCTTTGACGTGAATATCGAAAATAGCGCGGCGGCCGCGCACATCTGGTTTATCGAGCACCACCCGGCGGTCGAAACGGCCAGGACGCAGGAGAGCGGGGTCGAGAATGTCTGGCCGGTTGGTGGCGGCGATGATGATGACGTTGGTGTCGGTGTCGAAGCCGTCCATCTCCACCAGGATCTGGTTCAGCGTCTGTTCCCGCTCGTCATGACTACCGCCCAGCCCCGCGCCGCGATGCCGTCCAACCGCATCGATCTCGTCGATGAAAACGATACAGGGGCTGTTGCGTTTGGCCTGCTCGAACAAGTCACGCACGCGGCTGGCGCCAACGCCCACAAACATCTCTACAAATTCGGAACCGGAGATTGTGAAAAAGGGGACGCCCGCCTCACCGGCCACCGCTTTGGCCATAAGCGTCTTGCCCGTACCGGGGTGCCCGACCATGAGCACGCCCTTGGGAATGCGCGCGCCCAACGAAGCGAACTTTTCCGGCTCCTTCAAAAACTCGACCACCTCAGCCAATTCGACCTTGGCTTCGTCGCAACCGGCCACATCGTCAAAGGTGACAGTGGGCTTGTCGGCGGCCTGCACTTTCGCTTTGCTTTTGCCAAAGCTCATGGCCTGGCTATTCGACCCCTGGGCTTGGCGCATGAGCAGGAACAACAGAGCGCCCACGAAAAGCAGGGGACCAATACTGGTGAGCAGCGTTAGCCAGTTACCGGCCTGGCCGGGAGAATCGACTGTGATTTCGACGCTCTCGATGTCTGTGGCAGAGACGCCCAACGATTCCAGCGTTTCCAGGAAGCTGATATCTTCGTCCTTCCTGGTGCGAACAATGTCGCCATCCCGCATGGTGACTTCCACATCGTCGCCATTCACGACAATGGATTCGACAGAGCCCTCCTGGATGGCGCGAGCGATGGAAGTGACATCCACCTCCTCAGGCCGGGCGTCAGACGATTGAAAGACGCTCAAAAAGAGGGCGGCGGCAGCCACCAAGATGAGTAAATAGACAAAAATGTTGTTTCTAGACCAATTTGCGTTCACGCATTGCCTCCGGACCGGATGAGAAAACCGGCGGATTGTTGACGTTAGTGTTATTATACCAGACGTTTCTTACGATTACCATGCTCGGGTCTCGGTCGCAGCAACACGACTTCCACTTGAGATGAGAGAGTGATGAATGAAACGGTATTTCATCCTACTTGCCTGGCTTGTCGGCATTTTACTGCCCATGGCCTGGTTCGGCCGTTTTTCTGAATCCTACCAGCACATGTTCAACACCATCTTTGGGCCGCCATGGATGCACGTGGTGACGCACGCCGCCCTGTTTGCCGTCCTGGCTTATTTGCTGGCGGCTGTCATTAGCGCCCTGGCCGGAGGACAGGGAAACGGCCGGGTGATTCTTCTCGTTATGATTGCCGCGCTGGTGATCGCTTTACTGCAGGAGATCATCCAACTAGGCTACAAAGGACGACAGTTCGGCTACGCCGAAGTGTTCGATCTGGGTGTGGATATGGCGGGGGTTTGTTTGGGATTGGCGCTGTTCTGGAGGCGGAATCTCCCTCGTTCCTCCCGCAAGCGGCGGGAAGATGAGTAGATGCCCTAAAGCGTCAGAATGCAGGTTTGGTGCGTCCCGATGATGGCATCGATCTGGGGAACGAGTTCAGGGGGGATGGATTCGTCAGTGTGGATAACCATAATCGCCTCGCCGCGCGGGGTGCGCCGTCCTACGTGCATGAAAGCGATGTTGATATCGCGCTCCCCCAAGAGCATCCCGATCTGACCGATGACGCCGGGCTTGTCGTGATGCCAGGAGAGCAGAAAATGCCCTTCTGCGGGGAAATCAACCCACAGGTCTTCGATGGCGACGATGTAGGGCTCGCCAGCCAGGATGCTCCCCCTCACCTTGGTGAATTCTGATTCCGAGCGCACTTTGAGCGTGACCATGTTCTCAAAGCGTTCGTAGTGATGGCGCTGGCGTCGTTCCGACACGATAATGCCGCGGCGCTGAGCGATGAGATCGGCGTTGACGATGTTGACCTGTTCTTCCACCACATCGGCCAGCAGGCCGCGCAACGCCGCCGCTTGCAGGATTGTGGTGTCATATTCGGCCAGGGGGCCGTGCACCACCAATTCCACTTCATGGACTTGCATCGGCTTGTATTGGGTGAGGAAACGGCCCAGGATTTCCACCAGGGCGATGAAAGGGGCCACGAATTCGATGTGTGCGCCGGGGATGAGCGGAGCGTTCACGGCATAACGCGCCGGACGGCCTGCCAGGACGTCAATCACCTGGCTTGCGGCGTCCAGCGCCACTTGATGTTGCGCCTCGTTGGTGGAGCCGCCGATGTGGGGAGTGACGATGACCTTGGGGTGAAAACGCAAGGGGGAGTCAGCTTCCAGGGGCTCGTGAACGAAGACATCGAGCGCGGCCCCGGCCACCTGATTCCGATCCAGCGCCGCCAGCAACGCATCTTCATGAATAATGCCGCCGCGCGCGGTGTTGACAATCCGTACTGTGGGCTTGCACAAGGCCAGTTGTTTGGCCCCGATCAGGCCGCGCGTCTGCTCGCTCAGGGGCAGATGCACACTGATGAAGTCACTCTCGGCCATGAGATAATCGAGTTCGACCAATTCGACGCCGAGATTGCCGGCGTACTCGCTGGAGACGTAAGGGTCGTAGGCCAGCAGGCGCATGCTCAGGCCGCGGGCGCGGTGCGCGAGTTGGCTGGCCACGCGTCCCAGGCCAACCAGCCCCAGGGTTTTTTCGCGCAATTCAACGCCCATGAATGTCTTGCGGTTCCATTCACCCCGGGCCATGGACTGTTGCGCGGCCGGAATGTTGCGGGCCAACGCCATCAGCAGGGCCAAGGCGTGTTCGGCCGCGGCCGCCACGTTGCCGGTGGGCGCGTTCACGACGGTGACGCCGCGCTGCGTGGCGGCGGGAATATCGACGTTGTCCAGCCCCACACCGGCGCGAGCGATGACTTTGAGTCGGTCGGCCGCGGCGATAACCGCGCCCGTGACCTGGGTTCCACTGCGAATGATGAGGGCGTCGTAGGCGGGGATGGTTGTGATCAGTTCCGCTGGCGTCAGGCCGGTGCGGACATCGACATCAAATCCGGCATCTTGCAGTAAATCAAGGCCGGGTTGAGCGAGGGGGTCGGAGATCAGTACGCGGGAGGGCATTGTGATTGCGGATTGCGAATTGCAGAATGGTGAGGAGCGCCGATCCAGGAAACTCGTGGTTTTTGGCAAGCGACCAAGAATATCGATTAGGGGTACTGGATATTGGTTATTCGATATTGATTTCTCAGTCAGACACCCCCAATATCCAGTATCAAATAGCCTACATCACCTCTGGTGCGTTCATGCCCATGAGATCGAGCACGTAGGCCAGTTCGATCTGGGTGGCGCGCACCAAAGTCAGGCGGGCGTGGGTGATTTCGCGATCGGCGGGATCGGCGGAAAGGACGCGGCAGGCGTCGTAGAATTTGGTGAAGGTCTTGGCCAGATCCAAGGCGTAGTGAGGTAGATGGTGGGGGGCCAGACGCTGTACGGCCTCAGTCACGATTTCAGGCAGTTGCAGCATTTTCTGCAGCAGGGCTAGTTCTTCGGGGCAGGTGAGCAGGCTGAGATCGGCATTCGTGTAATCGACGCCCGCTTCCTCAGCTTTACGCAGAATGGAAGAGACGCGGGCATGAGCGTATTGCACGTAGTAGACCGGGTTCTCGCTGCTTTCGGCCACGGCCAGATCGATGTCGAAATCGATGCGGGCTTCGTTGGAGCGGCTGAGCAGCAGATAGCGGGCGGCGTCGGGTCCGACCTCTTCCAGCACTTCCCGCATGGTGACGATCTCGCCCGAGCGCTTGGAGAGCTTCACTTCTTTGCCCCCGCGTTTCAACGTGACCAGATCGTACAACACGACGATAAGGCGATCGGGATCGATGCCCAGGGCTTTGAGCATAGCGGGCATGCGCGCGGCCTGGTTCTGATGATCCACCGCCCACACGTCGATCACCCGATCAAAGCCGCGGGTGATGAACTTGTTGTAGTGATAGGCGATGTCGCTGGCGTAGTAGCCCGGTTCGCCATTCGAGCGGATGAAGACCTCGTCGCGGTCGCTCTTGGGCAGGTACTTGCTGGCCGCGAACCACACAGCGTCATCCTTCAGGTACAGATCCCCTTGGTCCCGTAAAATGGCGCTGACATGCTCGAAGGTGCCATCTTCGTACAGGCTTTGCTCCGAGAACCAATTGTCGAAGAAGACCCGCATCATGCCCAGGTCATCGGCCAACTCGGCGGTGACGAGGGCCAGGCCCATGCCGCGAAAGCGGGGGACGGCTTCTTCGTCAGACAGAGCGAGGAGACTGTCGCCGCGCTCTGCCTGAATGGCGCGGGCGTAGTCGATCATGTAAGCGCCAGGATAGCCATCCTCGGGGATGTCCGTCTCGATGCCGTGCAACTGCTGGTAGCGCCGCCACAAGGTTTCGCCAAAGATATCGACCTGAGCGCCGCGGTCGTTGATGTAGTATTCGCGCTGAACCTCGTAACCGCTGTTTTCGAGCAAGCGCGCCAGGGTGTCGCCGATCGCGGCATTGCGAGCGCCGCCGAAGTGGAGGGGACCGGTGGGATTGGCGCTGACGAATTCGACCTGAACCCGTTCGCCTTTGCCTAGCTCGACCTGAAAGTACTCCGCCCCCACCCTTGTGATTTCCCCCGCCTGCGCAGCCAGCCAGCCGGGATCGATGGTCAAGTTGAGAAAGCCGGGCTTGGCCGGCTCCACTTTGCTGACGAAATCGACCTGATCCATTCTGCGGGCGATGATCTCGGCCACCTGCAAGGGTGATAACGTCCTTTCGCCCTTTTCTTTGCGCGCGTTGTTGACGGGGCGGATGATTTGCAACGCCAGGGCCGAGGAGAAATCACCCTGCCCCTCGCGCTTCGCGCGATTGATGGTGATTTCGGGTAGTTCGAATTTGGGAAGATCGCCCTTTTTCTGGGCTTTGCGCGCGGCTTTGTGGATGAGGTCGGCGAGTTGAGTTTGAAGCATCATAGAATCAATTGCGATGAGTGGGTGGACGGGTAACGAAATCTGAAAAATAAAAAAACCCTCCGGTCGGGAGAGCGTCAGTCTGAAATGGACTCGCGTTCAGGCTTCCAAACCGGAATCAAGCTGGGAGGATGCACCTGTTGCGATGGAAGGGAAAAGGAAGCATAGTCGGAGACAGGATACACGGTGGGATGAGGATTGTCAAAGCCCACTCCTCGGCAGGCAGGCGTCGTTTTGGGGAAAACACCGCTTCTCTGCTCCAGGCAGGTTGCCAAACCCACCCTTTGGTGGCGCAATCCCGTCGGTTCAGAGGATCCGACAGTTATGGAAGTCCAGAAAATAAACTGGTAATAGGTTGGGGTGACCTGATTATTTATTTAATGTTCATCACTGATTCGGCTAGCGCAGAACGGTGGGATACTATTTGAGAAAAGTTGACTGCACCGAGTATAATGAAGATGATTCAGCGAGGTTGTTTGTCCTGGTTTCATCGATTTGCAAGCATCCACTCTCCCAGCCTCACAGCAGGAATCATCGCGGAGCTTTCCACATGAACGACTCGAAATACAACGCCACTATCGTCGGCAAAATTCAGGTCACGCCCGACTTGATCATCTTGACCGTCAGCACCGATGAACCCCGCACTGAATTCGCCGCGGGCCAATACACCACCCTGGGACTCTATGGCTATGAACCGCGTTCCGTCAATTCAGAACCAGAAGGAGTCCCCAGCAAGCCGGAAAAACTCATCCAACGGGCCTATTCCATCGCCTCTGCGCGGACAGAAACCCGGCGACTGGAGTTTTACATCTCTCAGGTGAAGTCAGGACAACTGACGCCTCGCCTTTTTCAGCGCAATATGGGGGACAGAATTTATGTCGGCAAACGCATCGTCGGCGTCTTCCGACTGGCCGACGCTCCCCCAGACAGCGACGTGGTGATGATCGCCACCGGCACCGGCATCACCCCATACGTCAGCTTCCTGCGCTCCCACATCATGGAACGCCCCAACAGCAAGATGGTGGTCATTCAGGGGGCGACGCATCAGTGGGACCTGGGCTACTTCAGCGAATTGTCTTTTTTGAACAACACTTTCCCCAATTTTTACTACCTGCCCACTTTGACCGATGCTGACGCCACCTGGCCCGGACATCGTCTGTGGATCGAAGAGATGTTAAACAGCGGGGTGTTGGAACAGGAAACCGGTGTCGCTATCGATCCCGACAAGACGCATTTTTTCCTGTGCGGCAATCCTAATATGATCAAAAGCGTCTCCGGTTGCTTGATCGAACATGGCTACCAAAAGAAGACGCGCAAAACCCCGGGCACGCTCTACGTCGAGGAGTTCTAGAGCTTTGGGTGCGACTTTTTGGGCTGACGCCTGCCTAACCAGCGATCAGGCAGGCGTCATGGCTTCGGCGCGCACGCCGGCCATCAGCAAGCCCAGACCCTCGCGCGTGGCCTCCGCGCGGGGCACAATGCCGATGATTTCGCCTTCGTACATCACGGCGATGCGGTCGGATAGAGCCATGATCTCGTCCAGTTCCGAACTGACGAGCAAGACCGCCACGCCTTCATCGCGCTGCGCCACGATCTGGCTATGGATGAACTCGATGGAGCCGACATCGATGCCGCGGGTCGGTTGGGCGGCGATCAGCAGCCTGAGATCACGACTGAACTCGCGGGCCACCACCATTTTCTGCTGATTCCCACCAGATAGACTGCCTGCAAGTGTGAGCGGGCTGGGCGTGCGCACATCGTATTCCTTGATGAGCGCCTTGGCGTGCTCCAGAATCGCATCATCTTGAATCGTAATGCCCTTGGCGAAAGGCGGCAGGTTGTACGTATTCAGCACCATATTGTCGGCGACGCTGTAGGCGGCGACCATGCCATACGCATGACGATCTTCCGGCACGTGGCAACTATTCGCCTCCTGCGTAACGCTGCGAGGGCTGGCGTTGGTCATATCGGTCCCGTTGATGGTGATCCGTCCGGTGTCTGCGCGGCGCAGCCCCGTGACCACCTCCACCAGTTCCGTCTGTCCATTGCCCTGCACACCGGCGACCCCGACGATCTCGCCAGCTCGAACATCGAGCGAAACCCCGTCCAGGGCCTGATCTCCCAAGTCGTTTTTCGCACTCAGGTCCTTGATCTCGAGTACGACGTCTTTGGGTTGTGCGGGCTCTTTATCGACGGTGAGGATCACCTCGCGCCCCACCATCATCGAAGCCAGACTGCCCTGGGTGGCGGTGGCCGGGTCGGCTTCGCCGACGACTTTACCCTGGCGCAGCACCACGATACGGTCGGAAATGTGCAGCACTTCTTTCAACTTGTGTGTAATGAAGATGATCGACTTACCCTGTTCCTTGAGAATTTCCATCACTTCGAACAGGCCCTCGATTTCTTGAGGCGTTAGCACGGCGGTCGGCTCATCCAAAATGACGATATCAGCATTGCGATACAGGGTTTTGACGATCTCCACCCGCTGGCGCATCCCCACCGGCAAATCTTCGATGAGGGCGTCCGGATCCACATCCAAATTGTAGCGATGTGAAAGTTCTCGAATTCTATCTGAAACCGTGCGCTTGTCCAGCAAACCACTCTTTTTGGTTGTTTCGCTGCCCAGCATGATGTTTTCGACCACCGTCATCACCGGCACCAGTTGGAAATGCTGGTGCACCATGCCAATGCCCAGGGCGATGGCGTCGTTGGGCGTTTTCATCTCCGCCTTCTGGCCTTTCACCCATAGTTCACCCTCGGTAGGTTGGTACAGGCCATAGACGATGTTCATCAGAGTGGATTTACCGGCGCCGTTCTCGCCGAGCATACCCAAGATCTCGCCCGGATAAAGCTTGATGTTCACATCTTCGTTGGCGATGACGCCCGGGAAACGTTTGGTGATATGGCGAGTTTCCAGGACTGGCGTTCTTTGTTCAGTCATCATGAACTTCCCTCCGTTTCGTAGACCTTGCCCTCGGCTGCGGGCGGGCGCACCCGGCCAACCAACCCGGCTACTGCGATGATGGTCACCACGTAAGGCAACATGGCGATGAACTGCCGGGGGATGTTGGTCACACCGGCCAGCAGCAGTTCGTTTTGCAGCGCCTGGGTATAACCAAATAGCGCCGATGCGCCCAGTGCGCCAAACGGCATCCAGTTGCCAAAAATCATGGCTGCCAGCGAGATGAACCCTCGGCCCGCG
>DUEF01000007.1 GCA_011176555.1 Caldilineae bacterium | reverse complement strand
CGTGGCTCAAACTCACACCCGAAGATTACAAGCTTACCGCTGAATCGATCACCTGGTCTTACGACGCCGAAGATCCCAAAGAGCCCATCGATTTCGTCTTGATGCGTCCATTGCTGTGGGATCGTTTGCATAGCGCCCGCCAGGCCGCGGTGGCGGGCAATGCCCCGGCCAGCGCCCACATGGCTTTGGGAGACATCTACAAAGAATTGGCGACGACTGCCGGCGACCGCGCCATCTTTGAGCGCTACTTCTCCCTGGCCGTCGCCGCCTATAGCCAGGCGAAAATCAAGGCGCCGGAAGACCCCGCCCCTTACCTGCTGCTGTCTCAACTCTACCGCACGCGTGCTGAACTCGACCAGCCTGCTGACTCGACCTACGTGGCGCTAGCGCTGAACGAATTGGCCAACGCCCTGGAGCATGGTGTGCGAGATCCGGAAATCGTCGAGACTGTTTCCCAGAATTTCGCTACTCTGGTAGCTCGCGCTCGCTTGCAAGGCGATTTCGATACAGCGAATTCTTACTTGCAGCGCCTCGATGAATTGGCGGAAACCAGCCAGATTTCTCTGGAAAGCGACACCCTCACGGAAGAGCGACGACGACTCGCCATCGACTGGGTCACCACTGTTCTCCAGAACCAGGGGCCTGGCCCCGCCCGCGCTGTTTTCGAAGAACACTTTGGCCAGGAGAACAGCCTGCCCGCCACCGCTCGCTTTGCGCGCATCAATTCATTGCACGTCGATATCGAGACAGAAACAGGTGACCGCGTGATCACCATCGAAGCCGCGCCCCGCGCCGAAGGCGAAGCGCTGGTGCAGGCGCTTTATGACGCCCTTGCCAGCGTTGGCGTCGCTGACGTGGCGCTCTACGACGAGCAGCCCCTTCTCATTCGTATCGATCTGCCGTTTGAGGATGCCAGCCATCTGCTTGACAAGCAACAAACGCTCGCTGCCGCCATCCCCCCCGAGCCGGAATGGACGCTTCTGTCCGACGTGCTGATTCCCCAACGTCTCACCTGGACGTATGCGGATGAAGGCTGGCGCACCATCGAAAACTACGAAGAGCACGTCAGTTTGTTAGCGGCGATGGCCGAGCCTGGCGTGCAGGCGCTGGCCCTGAGCCAGGCGGCGTCAGCGCTTGACGACGTCGATCCGCTCAACACGCTGCGCGCACAATTGTGGCAAGCTGAAGCCGATGTCTGGCGACGGTTGGCGGGCAATGCCAGCGCCCATTTTTCGCTCACGCTCGACCCAGTTCCCGGACCGCCCGTCACGCAGAGCTGGCTCCTCGAGCCCGGCGAACAGATTGTGATGACCGGATCGGCCACCCGCTACCAGGTCATGCCTTATGTGTTGCTGGCCATCACCGTTTACTTCGCCTTCATCGTCATCACCTACGCGCTATGGCGTTGGGGTGGGGGGCGAGGGGGCGAGATATAGGGTATTGGAGATTGGATATTGGGTAAACGAATATCCAATACCCAATATCCAATAACCTACTACCCAATTCCCATTTCCCCCAGGAAAGCCGTCAGCAGACGCACGGTGTTTTCTATGTCCTCCATCGCCACCATCTCGGAGGGGGTGTGCACATAGCGGCAGGGGATCGAGACCGCGCCAGCAACGACGCCTGAACGTGCAGCCTGAATCGCCGCGGCGTCTGTCGAGCCGAGGGACAAAACTTCGAGCTGGTAGGGGATGTCGCGTTCCTCCGCGATTTGCACCAGGGCCTGGCGCAGGCGAGGGTGAGCGATCATCCCCCTGTCCGCTACTTTGATGGCCGGGCCCGCACCCAGTTTGACGGCAAGCGGCGCGTCCGGCTTGGGAGAATCGCCGGTCGGGGTCACATCCACAGCCAGGCCGATGTCGGGAGCCAGGTCGAAAGCAGCGACCCGGGCCCCGCGCACGCCCAATTCTTCCTGGACGGTGAAGGTGAAGATCACCTCGTGGGGCGACTCTTCCAGGCGACGCATGGTTTCAATTAGCACGGCGCAGCCGACGCGATCATCAAATCCGCCGGCGAGGATGCGCTCGCCCAGATCGGCGAAGGGCCGCACGAAGACAGCCACATCACCGACACCCACGGGCAGATCGGCCTTGCTCGCAGCCCCAACATCGATGAACCATCGCCCCAAATCGGGCAGTTTCTGACCCCGAATCTCGGCTTTGATCCCGCCATCGTGACTGATGAGCCCCACCGTGTCGTTGGCGAAGCGCACGCGCAGGCCCAGCAGGGTCTTGTGCGGAATTGTTCCCACATTGGAGAATCGCAGCAAACCGCTGTCCTCCACTTGTGTCACGATTACGCCGATTTCGTCCATGTGCGCGGCCAACATGATGCGGCGACCACTGCCGTCCCCTCGCTTGAGGGCGTAGAGATTGCCCATCGCGTCTGTGCGGATCTCGTCCGCCAGGGGTTCGACATAGCGCTGGATCACCTTACGCACAGGTTCTTCAAAGCCCGAGGGGCCGTAGAGTTCGACGAGTTCGTGGATGAGGTCTTTCATGGTTGATGTCCTTTGCGTAGGGGCGCTCACTTAATCTTTGCGAGATTTTCGCACGCCAGTGACGTTGTCCAACCCGGGCAGGCTGGCGCGCACCAGGGCGACGACGTTGTGAAAATCGCTGAGGTCGGCGATGGCGACCGGGCTGTGGATGTAGCGACAGGGCGTGGACACGATGCCGACGGGAATGCCGCGCAAAAACGCGAAGCCAGCGCCGTCGGTGCCGCCAATGTTGGGGTGTTTGAATTGATAGGGGATGCCGTTGGCTTCCGCCGTGCGCAACAAATGCTGCAACATGGGCGGGTGTACGACCAGCGATCGGTCTCGCTGCGTGAGGGCGGGGCCAGCGCCCAGGCGGGTGGTCGGATACTGCGGTTCGCCGGGCGGGCCGGGCAGATCGGCGCACACCGTGCCTTCGAGGATGATGACCACGTCCGGCTGCAAATGGTAACCGGCCGCCAGCGCCCCCCGCAGACCGATCTCCTCCTGCACGGTGAACACGCCGTACAGGTCGAAGGGATAGGCCTCGCCGCCCAGCAATTCGATCAGGGCGGCGCAGCCGATGCGGTCGTCGAAGGCCTTGCCGCTGATGCGGCCCTGCGCCGGAAGCGGAGCTTCGGGATCGAATTCAGCCTCGACGCTCAGCAAGCGAAATGGCGTCTGGAAGGCGATGCGCTGGCCGATTTTTACTTTGGCTTTGGCGGCCTTGTCGTCGGCCGCGCCGATGTCGATCACCAGATCGTCGATGTCGGGGACAGTTTCGGCCTCGTCCGCGCTTTTGCGCATGTGCGGCGGGCGGATGCTGATCACGCCGGGCAGACGGTCGGGCCCCACCTGCACGGTTTTGCCCAACAGCGTGCGGGCGTTGACGCCGCCACTGCGAGCCACATGCAGCAGGCCATCTTTGTCGATCTGGGTTACGAACAGGACGACTTCGTCCATGTGCGCGGCGACGGCCACGCGCAGGTCGGAATCGCCCGTCCCCCGCTTGAGGGCGATGAGGTTGCCCATACGGTCGATGCTGAGTTCATCCACATGGGGATGGATGGCGCCGGCGATCAAATCGCGCACAGCGCCTTCATCCCCGGGGCCGCCCGGCGTTTCGGTCAGGCGCCGGAACAGGTCTTGCGTCAACACGCTCATCTCCTCTCCTCCTCGAAATCCGGCAGATGATGGGCCAGGCCGTCCACCAACGACTGGTCGGCCTCAGCCAAGAAGGCCGAGAGCAGGCGGGCGGTGCGAGATACATCCTGCAGGTCGGTCACCTCCACGGGGCTGTGCATGTTGCGGATGGCAATGCCCACCAGAGCGGTGCGAATCCCTCCCAGCATGACCTGGACCGTCCAGGCATCGGTGCCGGTGTTGGCCGCCAGGGGCTCCAGTTCGTAGGGGATTTCCAGATCCTTGCAGACCTCGATCAATTTATCGGTCAATTGGCCGTCCAGGTTGGGGCCAACGCCGATGACAGGGCCGCTCCCCAGAGCGAAAGACCCGGCATCCTGCGCGCCCGGCTGTTTGCCAAAGGTGACATCCAGGACGATGGCGATGTCGGGCTGGAGTTGAAAGGTGGCGGTTTTGGCGCCCAGACCGTTGAATTCTTCGCCCACGCTGGCCACGGCCAGCACGTCGCAGGGGTGCTGCAGGCGTTGAAGCTGGTCGAGGGTGGCCAACATGGCCGTGACAGAGAGGCGGTTGTCGAAAGCCTTGCCCGCGACCCGCTCGTCGAGCAGCTCGCTGAAGGGGCTCTCGACCAGCGCCACATCGCCCACTTGCACGAGTTCCGCCACGGTCTCCGCGTCCAGGCCCAGATCGATCACCAGATCAGTGGTCTTGGGCATGCGCTGCCGATCTGCCGCCTTCATCAGATGCGGCGGCCGGTCGCCGATCACGCCGTGCAGTTTTCTGCGCCCGAACACCGTCACTTCTTGCCCGACCAGGACCCTGGGATCGTAGCTCAGTTGCACGAAACGCAGGAACGGTCCATCCAGGGTGCTGACCATCATCTGAATCTCATCCAGATGCGCCATCAGCATCACCTGAGGACGCGGCTCTGGCCCCCACCCTCGCTTGACGCCGATGACATTGCTCATGTCGTCGATGCGCACATCATCGCAGAGTGGTTCAAGCAGCTCGGCGACCAGCCCGGCGACCGCTTCTTCCCGGCCCGAGGGGCCGTCCGCCTCAGAGAGTTTTTTGAGGGTTGTTTTGATGTTCATACACGCTATTCTAGGCTAGATGGAGCCAGAGTCAAAAAACAGAAGGAGACTGGCGATCACCCCGTATCTTAATCAAATTCTAACATTCACTCGTAACCGAGCCCACCGATTGGCGACGGCGGATTTGTTACCATAAATTGGACAAAGTATGCCGAATACTGGATACTATTCGTCCACAGTCCACAATCTTTGATCCTGCTCTCTACGGGTTCCGTTTTTTGTTGGCTGTTGCTTCGCTCCATGACCACGCTCACTGACTTCCCAGCGGCCGCATCTGGCCACGCAGTGCAAACCCGCCGCGCTTTCATTCGCCCCTGGGTCGATTTTCTGCTGCTGGCTTTCATGATCGCCAATCTCGCCTGGTCGATCCATGCCGCCAACTGGAGTCCGGGTTTAGACCGGATTTTTCCGGTGGTGTCGGTGGCGCTGGTAGCGGGGACGCTGGTGGCGCTCAGCGATTTCCGGCATCTGTTTTCCCTTGTTTATAGTCTGGTTGTGGGCGCGGCAGCGATTCTTTGGAGCATGGCGAGTTTGGCGCCGGAAGGTTTGGTGGGGCAAGAGAGCGTGTTTTATGTCGTCAAGCGCACGATAATGTGGGCATACAGCGCCTTTATTGGCGAACCAGTCGCCGATAATCTGGTGTTCGTGCTGTTGATGTGCATATTGATGTGGATTCTGACCTACGGGGCCACCTGGTCTTACTTCCGCGAAGGCCGGAAATGGCAGGCCATCCTCCCCACCGGATTGGCGATGCTCGTCAATCTCTACTATGGCCCTCCCCACCTCAACGGCTATTTCGTCATTTACCTGCTCACCGCCATTCTCCTGCTGGTGAGGGCGACGTTGGCGGACCGAGAGGTGGAGTGGCGCAGTGCCCGAGTGCGGTTTCCTTTCGACATCAGTTTCGACTTCATGCGAGACGGCATCCTTTTCGCCATTTTCGTCATTTTCACCTCGTGGATACTGCCCTCGGCCGCGAACGATGGTCAGATCAATCCCATCTTGGAGCCGTTGCAAGGCCCTTGGCAGGATTTCAAGCAGGAATGGGATCGTCTCTTCAGCACCGTCAATTACAATACCGGCGACAACGCCCGGGCATTCGGCACCGCCCTGGCGCTCGGCGGCCCGCGCGAAGTGACCGATGAGATCGTTATGGATGTGGACACCCCGGTGGATCGTTATTACCGGGCCGTGTTCATGGACACATACCTCCAGGGCGGCTGGTTTTTGGGGCAAAGCGAAGGCGTCCGCCTGGGCGATGATAGCGATTTCGAGGTGCCGACCTGGTCCAACCGTAAAACCATTACCCAGACCATTACGGTTTATCAGCCGGGCAACGTACTGGTAGCGGCTCCTCAGCCGATCAAGGCGATGTTACCCGCGGATGCGGAGATCGTGACCGTCCCTATCGAAAATTCGGGCGCCGCGGATGAAGAGCGCCGCGAAGCGGAATTGGCCATGGTGGTCTCGCGCAAGTCGCAAAGTGAGGGGGACAGTTATGTGGTCGTGAGTTCGATCCCCGATGTCACCGAGGCGCAACTTAAAGCCGCTTCGACCGTGTATCCCGATCATATCACCGCGCGTTATCTGCAAATACCGGACACCGTGCCCCAAAGGGTGTTCGATTTGGCGGATGAAGTGACCGCCGGCCTGGATAACCCTTACGACATCGCCAAAACCCTTGAGCGTTTTCTGCGTGGCTACAAATACAACGACCAGATTCCGGGGCCGAAACCAGGCCAGGACGGCATCGACTACTTTCTGTTCGAGGAGCGGCAAGGCTACTGCAATTACTACGCCAGCAGCATGGCGATTATGTTGCGGCATTTGGGCATTCCCGCCCGCCTCAGCGTCGGCTACGCCACCGGCGAACAGCAGCCCCAAACCGGACTCTATCGTCTCCGTAACAACGACGCGCATGTCTGGGTGGAAGTGTATTTTCCCAAGTACGGCTGGATTGAGTTCGAACCGACCGCGGCCGAGCCCGCGCTCGCCCGACCCAGCGGCGAAATCGAATTCGGGGATGATGAGGGCGGTTTGTCAGGGCGCGGCGTCAATCCCGATGAAGAAGAGGGCAATGTCCCTATCGACGAAGAAACCCTGGGCGAAGGAGAAGCGCCGCTAGCCCCCACGACGACAACCCTGCTGGCGGGAACGGGCGGGCGTCTGCTTCTGGTTGCGGCCGTGCTGGGCATCCTCCTGATCGCCATCTGGAGCGCTCGCCGCCTGGGGCGGCCACAGGGACAACGCAAGCGTCCGGTCTTCCGCACTGTGCCCCAGGGTTTTAGCGTCCGCCTGTGGGAGAAGCTGATGCACTGGGCCCGGCGTTTCGGTCTGGGCCAGCGCCCCAGCCTCACCCCGCTGGAGCAGGCTGCGATTTTCGCTCACGCCGTGCCTGACGCCGCTGCAGGCATCGATTCGATTGCGCAGCTCTATGCCGAGGACACATACAGCCCCCACGATATTTCGCCAGATCAAGCCAGTGACGCCCAGCTTTCCTGGCTAACCATTCGCCCCATTTTCTGGCGTTATTGGCTTCGCCAACGCCTGCACCTGCCCGCCGGTTTGAAGCGTTCGCTGTTCGTGCAGGACGAGTAGCGAAGTGTGTTGCAACCCTCATCTATTCCGCTGCTTGTAAACGTCCGTTATCCAATTTCAGCGAAAGTGACTGTGAAACGCTGTCCGAACCGATGCTGATGCCGTAAATCGTCTCTGCGGCTTCCAATGTGCCCCGGTTGTGCGTGATCACGATGATCTGAGCGTGCTCGGTGAGCTCCTTCAGCACATCGCGCACCCGGGTGATGTTCGCTTCGTCCAGGGCGGCGTCTACTTCATCGAGCACACAGAAAGGGGTGGGGCTGACAGACAGAATCGAGAAAATCAGGGCGGCCGCAGTCAGCGCCCTTTCGCCGCCTGAGAGCATCGACAAGTTGGTCGGGCGTTTGCCGGGCGGTCGGGCGATGATTTCGACGCCGGTGTTGGTGATGTCGTTGGCGTCGGTCAGCGCCAGCTTGGCCGTGCCGCCGCCAAAGAGCCGGGTGAAATAACGGGTGAAAGCCTTGGCGACCTCTTTGAACGTGCGCCGAAACTCTTGATCCATCAATTGGTCCAGCTCGGCGATCACCTTGCGCATTTGCGCCGAGGCGTCTTCCAAATCCAACGATTGTTGCGAAAGGAACTCGTGACGTTCCTTGGTGGCGGCGTATTCTTCCTGCGCCTCGGGATTGATCGGCCCCAGGCGATTGAGCAATCCTTTGAGGCGGCGGATCTCGGTTTTAGCGCCCTGGGGAAGCGTCTCAACCCGTGGCAGGGCGGTGACGATCTGATCGAAGGGCAAGGGCTCTTGGCTGGCGAACCCATCCTCGGTTTCCAGCGCCACAAGGCCAAAGTCAGATTCGATCTGGCTGCGCAAATAAGTGAGATGATCCTCGGCCCGCTGCAACGCCAGTTGCGCCTGGTTGAGTTGCAACTCCTCTTGGTGCAAGCGCTCCCGCAGAGCCTCGCCCCGTCGATCGTGCTCGATCCAACCAGCCTCTAGCTCGTCCAACTCTTGTTGCGCCGGCGCCACTTTCCCCGTCAACGCCAGATAAGCCTGATCGTTTTGTTGGTGATCAGTCAGTAAGCTGGCAAGCCGCTCCTTCAACGCCGCCGTTTCCTCAGTCAGGGCGAGGATACGACGGCGCCGATCGGCGATTTCCGCTTCGGTCTGACGCGCCCTCTGGCGATGATTCTCCACCAGCGTCTGCTGGCTCTGGCGGCGCTCATCAATCGCATCGAGTCGAGCCTGGGCCTGCGCTACGGCCTGCACCAGACCGGTCGTACCCAACGTCGCCAACTTCTCCTCGAGGGCGGCGATGCGGTTGGACACGATGCCCTGTTGTTCACTGAATTCGCCGATTTCCTGGCGCAACCCCGCCAACTTCCGGCCGAAATTCTCCAGATCCAGCGCCAATTTTTTGGCCCGTTCATTGTGCCAGGCCTGCGTTTGCCGCGCTCGGTCGATGCCGCTCTGCAAACGCCCCAGCACCGCGGTGCGTTCCCGTTCCACATCACTCAGCCTGGTTGCTTCTTTCACCAAAGCCGTTAGTTCCTCATCCACCGATAGGATCGCCTGATTCAGGCCCTCGATTCCCTGATTGAGTTCCCGCATCTGCGAAACGGTGCGCTCGATCTGTTTGGGCAGATTGCGCCACTCGCGTTCGCGGGCCAACATGCCCCCCTTCTGCCGTTTGCTGCGACTGCCGCCGCTGACGCTCCCGCCCGGATGCACAAAATCGCCCTCCAGCGTAACGATGCGAGGACGTTCGCCCTGGCGGCTGACGCGGCGGGCCGATTCCAGATCATCGACAACCAGAATCTGGCCCAGCAACAACTCTATGGCAGGCTCGACCCTGGCGTCGTATTCGACCAAATCAGCGGCCCAACCCAGTACGCCGGGCGTTTTGGGCGTCGAGCGCCGGCGGAGGGGACGCAGGTTGTCCAGGGGCAAGAAGGTGGCGCGCCCGCTGCGGGTGGCTTTGAGATGGGCGATCGCGCGCTCGGCGTCATCCCAGCTATCCACCACCACATCCTGAATTCTGGAGCCCAACGCCACTTCGATGGCCTGCTCGAAACGGTCGGGGACATGAAGCTGGGTGGCCACAGGGCCGAGGATGCCGGACAAATCACCACGTTGGCTGGCCCGAATCACCTGCCGTACGCCGGCATAAAGGCCTTCGCCCTCGGCGCGTAAGCGATCGAGTAGTTCGTAGCGAGCCCGATGCGCTCGCAATTGCGCATCCAACTCGGCGCGCTGGTTTTCCAGTTTGGCGCGGCGGGCAACGTGCTCTTGCTGGCGCGCTTCCGCGGTGCGGTGACGCTCGCGCAAAGCGGAAATCTGTTCCCCCAACGCTTGCAATTCATCGCCGACCTGCGCATATTCCTGTTGTAACGTCTGGGCTTCGGCCAGCGCTTTGGCCGCGGCTTCGATCTCGGCGGTGCGCTCTTCCTTCACCGCCTGACGATTTTCCTTGGCCTGGGTCACCCGGTTCTGGCGATCGGCCAGGCGGGTGGTGAAATCGAGATGCTTGCGCTGCGCCTCGGCCAATTGGCTCTCCGTCTGCTGGCGGGCCTGTTCCAGGGCGTGCAAATCCGCCAGCGCCTGGGTGACTTGCACCTCATGCGTCTGGCGCTGGGCGTTGATGGCGCCTAACTCCGTTTCGGCCTCGGCCAAGCGCGCTTGCTCGCCTTGCAGCCGTTCTCGCAGAATTTCTTCCTCATGCTGAAAACGCTCGATATTGCTTCGCAACGCCCGCAGTCGCTCCTGCCCCACGGCCTGCTCCCGCACGAAATCGGCTCTGGCGTTTTCGTGTTCGGCCAGTAGACGCCGCCATTCGGCCAACTGGCTGCGGAGTTCGGTTTGGCGTTGGCGCAGGGCTGCGGTTTCGGCGTTATAGCTTTCGATATTGCCGTGAGCGCGCTCGATGATCTGTTGCCAATGCGCGACTGCCGCGCGGGCGTCCACCAGTTTGCTCAAGGCGAGATGCCAGTTGTAGCCGTACCAGGTGCGCAGCAAGTCACGCAACTCGGCGCTGATCTCTTCGTGTTGACGGGCCTTTTCAGCCTGTCGTTCCAGTTGGCGCAGGCGAGGTGAGATTTCGGCGATGATGTCGCGCACGCGCGTGAGGTTGGCTTCGGTTTTAGCCAACTGATCGATGGTGCGACGGCGCTTGGTGCGGTAGATGGTGATGCCCGCAGCTTCCTCGAACAGGGCCCGGCGATCCTCAGGTTTCAGCGCCAGGGCCTTGTCGATCATCCCCTGCCCGATCACGGTGTGCGTGCGTCGTCCCAGCCCGGAGCGATCCAGCAGCTCGTGGACATCGCGCAGCCGTACTTTGTTGTTGTTGATGAAATACTCGTTCTCGCCTGATCGGTAAGCGCGCCGTCCGATCACCACCTCGTCAAAATCGATGGGCAACCAGTTGTCGCTGTTGTCCAGGGTGATGATGGCCTCGGCCATGCCCATGCGCGCCCGTTCGCTCGATCCATTGAAGATCATATCTTCGGTTTTCTTGCCGCGCATCACGCTGTAAGCCTGTTCGCCCATCACCCAACGAATGGCGTCGGCGACATTGCTTTTGCCGCTGCCATTGGGCCCGACAATAGCGGTTATGCCTTTGTCGAAGATAAATTCGGTCTTATTGGCGAATGTTTTGTAGCCGTGGAGTTGGACTTTCTTGAGACGCATGAGGGGAAGCGGGGGAAATGGTCGGGATCAGAGAACGTAAAAGGGTATCATGGGCGGTGGGAGTTTGGGAAATGGCAGGGGGGATTGCGAATGGCATATCCTCCACCAGATCGCCTCTCCCTTTGCCAGACCCAGGGGGGCGACTATTTCCTGGCGTAATGCGTTTTCGTGGATTGTCGATTGTCAGTCCGCACCGTTGGCGATGCGTTCCAGAGCCGCCCCCGCCGCAGCCTGGGCCGCGCGTTGTTTGCTTTTGCCCCGACCAACCCCGTACACCCGATCGCCGATCTGGACTTCGATGGTGAATTCTTTGGCGTGATCCGGGCCCGTGCTGGCGACAGTGTGATAGCGTGGCGTGATGTTTTTTTCAGCTTGCGACCACTCTTGCAAACGACTCTTGGCGTCTTTGTGCAAATGTCCCGCCTGCAACTGTCCGATCTCCGGTTCTAGGAATGGGCGCAGAAAATCGGTGACGGTATCGAGATCGCTGTCCAGAAAGATCGCGCCCACCAGGGCTTCGAAGACGGCGTGGAGGATGGCGTCCCGGTCGCGACCACCACCGTCTTCCTCGCCTTTGCCCAGCAGGATTTGATCGCCGAGATCGATCTGTCGCGCAAATGTGGCCAGGGTTTCGCGGCGCACCAGGCTGGCCCGCATCGCCGTCAGGGGCCCCTCTCGCTGTTCGGGAAAACGTTGATACAGGATTTCGGCCACCACCAGATCGAGTACGGCGTCGCCCAAGAACTCCAGGCGTTCGTTGTCTGCGTGCAGAAAGGGCGCTTCGTTCAGGTATGAGCGATGCGTGAGCGCACGCACCAGGAGGCTCTTGTTTTCGAAGGGAATGCCCAGGCGCTGTTCGTACTCCAGGGCGATTTTCAGCGGGTCAGTTCGATTTGAGGCCATGGCCGGTGAGGATGAGGACAACCGTCTGTCCTGGTTTGAATTTATGTTCGAGATAAGGCAGGGCGGCGTAGGACAAGGCGGCAGTTGGTTCGACAAAGAACCCATGACGCGCCAACTTATCCTGAGCGGGAAGGATTTCCTCTTCAGGAACGGCAATCACTCTGCCCTTGGTTTTTTTCACGGCTGCGCCCATCGCCTCGATCAGCGGCGGATTGGGGATGGCTACGCCATCGGCCACGGTGGGCTCGGCCTGGAAGTGGGTGGCGTGATACTCGCCTTTTCTATAAGCGAGCAGCGGCGCGCAATGGTCTGATTGCACAGCCACTAAGCGCGGTAGCGATTTGATCAATTTGCCTTTTTGCAGGGAACGGAAGCCCCAACGCACGCCTCGTAGTAGAGCGCCGTTCCCCGCCGGCAGCACCACCCAATCGGGCGCTTTTCTACCGAGTTGCTCCCAGATCTCCCAGGCGATGGTCTGGATGGCCAGTACGTAGCCGGGGTGCCAGGCATGGCTCGCGTAGAACACGGCGGGATCATTGGCAGCGGCCTCGGCGACTCTGGCCACTTCGTCCCGATCGCCTTCCACCGTCACGATTTCGGCGCCATAGCGGGCGATTTGATCGAGTTTGGAGCTATGAGCGTCGACGGGAATGTAAACCCTGGCTTGAACGTTGGCCCGAGCAGCGTACGCGGCCAGGGCGGCGCCAGCATTGCCGGAGGAGTCGTCGATCACCACCTCGGCATCGCCCAAGTTGTTGATGAGCATGGCGGCGCCGCGGTCTTTATAGCTGTCGGTGGGGTTCAGACTGTCGTTTTTGAGGAAAACCTGGTAGGGTTCCCGTTTGTGGTTGAGCAGTGGCGTCCAGCCCTCGCCCAGGGTGATGGGGTCGTCGGGCAGGGGGGGGAGCATGTGCTGATAACGCCACATCCCCTGCTGGGCGGGCTCGATCAATGTGGCGTCGAATACGATGTTGCGAATCGGCTGTAACGGGCCTCCGCAGGTAGGGCGGGGACAGCGGGGGCTGGGCGGGGGCCAGCGCACCGGTTGGTTACAGCGTCGGCAACGTAGTTTGAAGGGGTGGGTGGGCATGAGTCGTCTCTTAGCGCACATTGTATAGCGACTGCGCATTTCGAGCAACTCGTGTCATGGCGGGGGTGATGCTACGACTTATCAAACTTTGGGGGATCACGAAAGTCTGATGATAATACGAACGTCGCCCCTTTTGATGAACCGGACGACTGTTCGCCAGGGGGATGTCGCGTGTCTGAGACACGTCCTTCACTCGACATGACGTTTTTCATCGTTTTCACCCGGACAACCAACCATGCCCAAACACCTGATTCGCTCCATCTTTCTGCTGGCGCTTTTGCTGGCTTTCACCAGCCAAGTCCTGGCCGATCCACCGTTGCATCTCCAGGACGCCAATCTCCAACAGCAGCCCCCAAATCCCCTGAAACAGCCGGAAACCACTTCCGCCTATGGTATGGATATTTTGGGGCCGGCCTGGCAGTGGACTTTTCCCCGAGAAAGCGGCAATCCCCGTCGCGACGGCCCCATACGCATCGACCAACTCGATGAAGCGATCTCCAAAAGTTGGGAAGCTGGCGTGCGCAGTGCGCGCGTCGCCTCCTGGTGGTGCTTTTTGGAACCAGAACGGGACCAATACGAATGGGAAGACATGGACATCATGCTGCAATTGCTCAGCAACTACGGCATCGAACCGATCCCCGAGATCCTTTACACGCCCTACTGGACTCGCGCCGCAACCCCCGCGCCGCAAACGAGTTGCATCGACAACTGGCAACGCAACTATCGGCCGGATGACATCGCGGACTGGGAAGAATTCATGGGCGAAATCGTCCAGCGCTACGGCGCCTCGGGCAAAAACCAGGTGCGCTACTGGGAGATCTGGAACGAACCCGACCTGCCCGAATTCCTGTCCGGCGAGCATGGTGCAAAACCGGTCTGCATTTACAGCGATTTGCTCCACGCCGCAAGCCGCCAAATCCGCAGCCAGGATCCCAGCGCCCGTATTCTCCTCGGCGGCCTTTCCGACATCAACGGCCCGGGCTTCCTCGATGACCTGTTGGATGTGGAATGCGGCCTGGATGTGCGGGACGATTTCGACATCCTCGCTTTCCACGCCTTCACCGCCCACGATCTCAAGATCTACTTCCTGAACAGAGTCCTGAAAAAATACGACGCCGAGGGTCGCTATGAATTGTGGCTCAACGAATTCAACAACATCGGCTGGGGCAAAGACTATGGCCGGGCTGACAGGGAAGTCGATGATCTGTTCGCGTTGGTGTTCGACGCCGACGTCACCCGCACGTTCTGGTTCAAGTCGTGGACGACCAAATGGCAGGCTGATTGGACGGTGGGGATTTTCAAAGAGCGGGATCCATTGTGGGTTCCGGGGCCTTTCACGCCCAGCCCATTTTACGATAGCTTCCAGCGTCTCGCTTTGCCCCCACAGATGGCCGGCGCTCCCCGGTTGGATCAGCCGGGCGACAACGCCCTCGCCACGCCTCGTCCCACCTTCACCTGGACCCGGCCATCCGCAGGAACCTTCCCCATCGCCGGCTACAAACTACAGGTGGACGACAGCACTTACCAGGGAACGCCCTACTTCCATGCCCCCGAAATCGATGCCTGGGTCACAGCCAGCCACACTCACTTCCTGCCGTTCCAGATGAGCGTTGGACGCAGCCGCGCAGCCGCCCGGACGACCACGCCACATTCTCCCTCCACCGATCTCACTATCTCGAACATTCGTTATCAGCCGACCGTCCCCCTGGCCCCCGGACGCTACTTCTGGCGAGTCGCCGCTGTCGACGCCGAGGGCAATGTCGGCCCGTACAGCGAAACTCGCATTCTGCATGTCTCGGCCGGTGACAAGCGAAGCTTCCTGCCGATGCAGCTACGCTAGCATGTGGTGCGTATTGCATGTTCCGTTCTGCCAAATCCCACAACTTGGAGTTCCCATGACATCCCCCTTCATCCGCCCGCTCGACCATGCCCGACCGCGGGAAGACAAACCCTTCAAGACCACATTTCATCTCAGCGAACGCCTGCTGGTGGGGCTCAACACCTTACGCCCGGGCCAGGCCCAGCCCCTGCACGATCACGTCTATCAGGATAAATTCTACCACGTGTTATCGGGCGAGGGCCTCTTCACTGTTGGCGAAGAGACCAAGATTTGCGGATCCGGTGAATTGATCCTGGCCCCGGCCGGCATCGTGCACGGCGTCGAGAACCAGAGTGATGATCTGTTAAGTTTCCTTACAGTTATCGCCCCGGCGCCAGGGAGATAACAACGGGGCGATATTGGGCATTTCTCCAACTATCCATCGTTCTGCGAATAGCCAATACCAAATCCCCAATATCAGCAGTCAGGATAATCGTTGCTCGATCAAAGCGCTAATGTCTTGAAGACGCACTTGCGTCAGATCGTCCACTACCCGATCAGCCTGAGCCAGCTTGGCGGCGGTAGTGGAATTGGTGACGGCGATGCAGGCGCAGCCGGCAGCCTTGGCGGCCTGCACGCCATTTGGGGCGTCTTCGATCACGACGCAGCGGCCGGGCGGGATGCCGATCCGTTCGGAAGCGATGAGAAAAAGCTCGGGATCAGGCTTTTTGCGGGTGACATCATCGCCATTGACATACACCACCCGCCGGTAAGGAACGCTCGCCGATTTGAGCACGGCCTCTGACTTGAGACGCGTGCTGCTGGTGGCGATGGCGACCCGAAACTGATCGCTGGCCAGGGCCGCCGTCATCAATTCCAGCACACCGGGGAAGGCGGGTAAGGGGTTGGCGGCCAGCATACGCAGGAAATAATCCTGACGAGCCGCGGTTGCAGCCGCCACCTGCTCGGCGGTCATCTCGAAATCGTGCCGCTCGGCCGCGGCGCGGATGTACGCGGCTGCCCCCCGGCCCAGTCCGGCCTCGAAATCCTCTCGCTGCACGCCCTCCAGCCCGAACAGATCGGCGAAGACCTGGATGGAAGCCGCCGCGTTCACGGCTTCGGTGTCGGCGATCACGCCATCCACATCGAAAATCAGACCATAGTTTGCTTGCATATCATGCCCCATCATCAGATTGATCGTACGAAAGACATATCTCGTAAAGCTGCTCGATCGCCTGCCTGTCTCTGGCAAAACGGCAATCCACCCGCCGTTCGCGCTCGAAATAGCGGCCGGTTTGCTCCCCACCTTCTTTGCCTGTCGCCAACCAGACCGGTGTCCTCGCCCCCGCGTCCGGCGACTGACTCCCGCCAAAGCCCAGGTTGTTGCTGAGCGTTGAGTTCACATCTCCCGGATGGCAAACGTTCACCGTCACGCCATCTGCTCGCAGGCGCTCGGCGAAAGCAACCGTGAGCATGCGATTAGCTTGTTTCGATTGGCGGTAAGCGGTGTTGTTGTCGTATCGCCGGCGTTTGAACTCCAGGTCGGTCAGATCGAGATCGCCCGCCCAATAGCTGGCGACGTTGACGACGCGGGCGGGTGCAGAACGCTTGAGGATGTCGGCAAAGGCCCGCGTCATCCAGAAATAGCCCAACACATTGGTGGCGAACTGCATTTCGATGCCCTCGGGCGTCTGCTGGCGCTGGCGGGGCGTAATCCCGGCGTTGTTGATCAGAACGTGGAGGGGGCCGCGCCAGCGTTCGGCCAGAGCGTAGACAGAGGCGCGGCGAGAAAGGTCCACCAGTTCGTAGCGCACCCGACCATTGTCTGTTTCCCGGACGATTTCTTGCACCGCGCGTCGCGCTTTATGCTCATCCCGGGCCGTCAGGACAACTTGGTAGCCATGCGCAACCGCGAGTTGGCGGGCGATAGCCTTGCCAATAGCGCCGGTTGCGCCTGTGACCAGGGCGATTGGATTTTCATTTTTCGTCATCGGTTGCATCCGCTGTTTCGTAACGTTTTTCGGGATATCACATGTGTTCGATATGACGTGAGGAGAGCAGCAGATCGGCCAGGACCTGCTGCATGCTCTTTTCGGTCTCAAAGCTGAGGTAAGCCACGGCGGATCGGGCTTTGCCCTTGTTGGTGAACCGCACGTAATCCAGGCGTAGAGCCGGGTTGGGAACAGCGCCAAAATAAAGACGCCCCGGCGTCACGGCGCGCAGATGTTCAGGCATGATAAAAATGTACCACATCCCCAGATGTTCTGGTCGCGAACGCCCCAGCATCAGAAAACGGCTCGGCGTCTTGCGGGCCATGATGGCGTGTTCGCGCGTTTCGAAGGTGCGGTAGTAGGCCAGCAAATCGGTGAAGCGCTTCGTCTTTCCCCCAACGGAAAACTCGCCGGTTGCGCGCACCAGCACCTTATCTTGAGGTTTGAGCGCCGCCGGAGAAGTCGGTTTGGCGGCAGGTTCTAGGGCCACGAACAGTACATAGAAGCGGCGCTTCGCCCACCAGTTGCTCATAAGCAGGAGTAAAATCAAGGCGATCATCAAAGCCGCGAGCGCGACGTCGCCCGGCAACACGCCGAAATAAAACAAAATCGCCAGAACCGCCAAGAGAAAGAGCAGCCATACACTCAGGGGAAGATCGCCCCAGATATGGTTGTGCAGGTTGTGTAGCAGGCGAAAATAGCGGCCGCTGAGACTGATCACGATTGGCTGTGTGCGAGAGTAAAAACGGATGCGAAAACCGGGCCGACTGGTGGGGATTCAGCAACCCTGTCGCGGGATATGAAAATGGCGTCGTCAGGCTGGCGCCGTCTCTGTTTCCAGCCCTTTCATGATCTGGCGGAATTCATCAGCGCCAACGGTTTCTACTTCCAGCAAACGTTGCGCAAGCGCTTCCAACTTCTCTCTGTGTTCGATGATCACTTGCCGCGCGCGTTTGTGGGCCTCGTTCACCAGCCGCCGCACCTCCATGTCGATTTCGTAGGCGATCTCATCGCTGTAATTTCGCTGCTCGCTGATCTCGCGCCCCAGGAAAACCAGTTCGTCACGCTGACCGAAGGTCAGGGGGCCCAGCTTATCGCTCATCCCCAGACTGGTGACCATGGTCCGCGCCAATTTCGTCACCTGTTCCAGATCGCTGGACGCGCCCGTTGTGATTGTGCCGAACACCACCTCTTCAGCCGAACGCCCACCCAGGAAGAAAGCAAGCATGTCGCGGAAGCGGCTGCGGCTTTCGATGGCGTCTTCGTCGGGTAAGGGCATGACATAGCCCCCGGCCATGCCGCGCGGCACGATCGTCACCTTCTGCACCGGATCGGTGTGTTCCATGAAGTAACTCACCAAAGCGTGGCCCGCCTCGTGATAGCTGATGACTTCCTTTTCCTCGGGCGTCATCAGGCGGCTGCGGCGTTCGGGGCCCATGCGGACCCGCTCGATGGCTTCTTGCAATTCAGCCATGCCGATGGAGCGTTTGTTGCGGCGCGCGGCAAGAATAGCGGCTTCGTTGACGATGTTCTCGATATCGGCGCCTACGAATCCGGGTGTGAGTCTCGCCAATTGTTCGATATCTACATCCTGAGCCAGCGGTTTGCCCCGCACATGCACGGCGAAGATGGCCTCGCGTCCTTTGACATCGGGCCGGTCCATCACTACCCGGCGGTCAAAACGGCCCGGACGGAGCAGGGCCGGATCCAAAATATCGGGACGATTGGTGGCGGCAACGATGATGACGCCCGTATCGGTGTCGAAACCATCCATCTCCACCAGAATTTGGTTTAGCGTCTGTTCCCGTTCGTCGTGACTGCCGCCCAACCCCGCGCCGCGATGCCGACCGACTGCATCGATCTCGTCGATGAAAACGATGCAGGGGCTGTTGTTCTTGGCCTGCGTGAAAAGATCTCGCACGCGGCTGGCGCCGACGCCTACGAACATCTCCACGAATTCAGAGCCGGAGATGGAAAAGAAAGGCACGCCGGCTTCGCCTGCGACCGCTTTCGCCATCAATGTTTTGCCGGTGCCAGGATGGCCGACCATGAGCACGCCTTTGGGGATGCGCGCACCCAGCGAGGCGAATTTCTCCGGCTCTTTGAGAAACTCCACCACTTCTTGCAGCTCCTCTTTGGCCTCTTCCGCGCCAGCGACATCATCGAAGGTGATGGTGGGCTTGTCTCCGGTAAGCATCTTGGCCTTACTCTTGCCGAAGGAAAATGCCTGGCTGCCAGCGCCCTGCGCCTGTCGCATGATGAAGAAGAAGAAGGCGCCGATCAGGATCATGGGCAAAACGATGCCCAAGATAGCGCCCCAATTGGCCCAGCGGCTTGGCGGTGCGAAGGAAATCTCGATTTTCTGGATATCCTCAGACGAGACGCCCATGAGTTCGAGGGTTTCCACCAGCCCTGTGCCGGACTCGATGCGTCCCTTGCCGGTTTGAGTGTCGCCGACGTATGTGATTTTCAGTTCGTCTCCCTGCACTTTGATGGACTCGACTTCGCCGTTGGTCACGGCTTCGGCCAGCTCGTTCAGATTAACTTCTACAATCTCAGTGGTTGTTTGGTTATTTCGGGAGATTGAAGTGAATAGAAAAGCGCCCAGGGCGACGAATAGTAAGATGTAGATGATGCCGCTACGCAGCGTGGGGGATCCCATAATGTTTGATGGTGGTTAGTGAGTATGCTAAATGTTGGACTTGTCGATCTTGATTATACCATATTTCAGGTGCGGGGCATGCTTGCGAACTTACGCTTGAGTGGTAACGCTGTGGCATTATGGCAGATCGGCTCCTGCTGCACCGTAGCGGGGATTCCAGAACGCGATTGGGTGTATGCCCCATGTCACCACAGTGATGTGGTCTCCCATTGGTTTACTTCATCGTTGTGGACTCTCCATCCGCTGACAATGCTTCGCCCTGAGGCCAGTTCATCCTAGCTGCGGCTTGCAGTGCGCCCGCTATCTCCTCTACAATCGCAGCTATGCGTAGCTCTGATCGGCGTTTTCTCCGCCTCTTGACCCTTTACGCCCTGGCGGTACTCTTGCTCCACCTGCTGGTGCAATTTCTACCCGCCTCATGGGCGTTCTTCTGGTATCCAGCGAAGCTGGTGGGGCCAGGAGGGCGGTTGGATGCGACAGAATGGTTGTGGGGGGTGTATCCCTACACCTACTTGCCCTTGTGGTTTGGCTATTTGGCAGCGTTTCTGTCGGGCGTCATCGTTGTGTGGGCCGGATTCGCTCCCGGCTTCCCCTCAGCCCCGGCCTTTCCGCGCAACGCTCGTCTGCAGATCCTCCTATCCGCCCTCACCCTACCGCTTTTCTATCTCGGGCGGGTGGTGCACACCCGCTGGGGCGACGCTTATCTGCTGGTCAAAGGCATCGCCCACCCCGATGTACGCCTGACTTACAATTGGCAAGCGCCGCTCGATATTTTCGTCCACGCGCGCCTCTTCCAACTCGGCGAACGTCTGTGGGGCTGGACGGACGCCATGCCCGCCTACTGGTGGCTGTCCAGCCTGGCCGGGGCGGTGGCGGTGTGGACGCTCTTCCGCCTGGCAGACGAAATCGGGCGCAGCGACGCCGAACGCTGGACGATCTTCGGCGTGATGGCGACCCTGGGAGCCATGCAACTGTTTTTCGGCTACCCGGAGAATTACACCCTCATCAGCTTACTCATCCTCCTCTATCTGTGGCTGGGCTGGCGCTTCGTCCAGGGCAAGACATCGCTGTGGACGCCCAGCATCATCCTGGCCCTGGCCCACGCCTTTCACCCCGCCACCCTCATCCTCCAACCGAGTCTGTGGTTCCTGGCCTGGTGGGCGAGCAGCCGGAAGCATGAAGTCAGCAGACGCTGGTGGAGAATCATCGCCTACCTCCCCGCCCTGATCCTGCCCCCCGTCGTCATCGGCGCGGCCACCTTCGCCTTGATGAGCGTTGGCGGTCGGGGCATGAACGCCTTCCTGGGCGAAGAAGCGCCCGGTGGGGGTGATCACCGCTGGTTGGTTCCACTGACGACCCTATCGAGCGATTGGGAATACTACACGCAGTTCTCCCGCGGCCATCTCATCGAATTCATCAACCAGCAACTCCTGGTCATGCCTTTCACCTTGCCCCTGCTCCTCGCTCTCATCCTGGGCTTCTGGCGCCGCCTGCCGAAAGATGGTTATGCCCTGTTCCTGTTCGTCGCCGCCAGTGCTTACGTGCTGCTGACCTGGCTGTGGAATCCCGACTATGGCGGCCAACGGGATTGGGATCTCTTTGCTCCCGCGGCCTGGCCCGCCACGATGCTGGCAGTCTACTGGCTCACCCGCGTGTTCCAGAACAGCGTCCTCGTTCGCACGGCGACGATCATCATCGCTGTGCAGTTCGTGCACACCCTGGCCTGGGTGTACAGCAACACCCGCCCCTGGCACTGGCCCACGTAGCTCCATGCGCTCCCGTTCAGTTCTCCACCGCCTCGCCCTCATCCTCCTGCTGTGGTTGGCCTTCGCCTTGCGCCTGTTCCGCCTGCAAGACGCCAGCGTGTGGTGGGATGAGGGCTTCAGCGTGTGGGAAGCAAGAATGGGCTTTCTGGCCCTGGCCGACCGCACCGCCTACGATGTGCACCCGCCCTTTTACTATTGGGTTTTGCACTTCTGGCGGCCGTGGGTGGGCGACGGCGAATTCGCTCTGCGCTACCTCTCCGTCATCTTTGGCGTGCTCACCCTGGCGGCACTGTGGGCCTTGGCGCGGCGGCTCGCCCCGAAACAGCCGGCCGTGGCGTTGGCGGCCGTGGCTTTGCTGGCAGTTTCCCGCTACGCCATCTGGTGGTCGCAAGAGATCCGCATGTACGCGCTCACCGGCATCTTCGTCGCGCTCAGCCTCTACTTCATGGTGCGGCTGCGGGAACGCTTCCAATGGCGCTGGGCCGTGGCCTACGTGCTGGTCACAGCTTCGCTGTTGGCCACCCTGTACAGCCTCGCCTTCCTGCTGATCATCGAAGGCCTGTACTGGTTGTGGACCCTGCGGCGGGCGCAATCCTGGCGACGGCGCGGCGTCTTGCTGCTGCAATGGGCGGGTTTGCAGATGGCGGTGTTGGCGCTGTTCCTGCCCTGGCTGTGGTACGCACTGCCCCGCATGTGGCGCTGGTCGGTGCAAGATGCCTTCGACAGCGCCCTGTTTTTGCGACTTTACGCCACCATGCTACACGTGGGCGTTTCCCTCGATATCGACGCCTACTGGCCGGCCGTGGCCGCAGCCCTGCTGGGGACGACGGTGGGAACCATCGTCCTGCTGGCGCACAAACGCTACCGGGCCCAACGAGACGGCGTGATCCTGCTCCTGCTGATGTTACTGATCCCGCCCCTGGCCTTGTGGCTGATGACGAGTTTCCCCAACGCTTTTGGCTATTCGCCCCGCGTCCAGGCCCGCTACTTCTTCCCCTTCGCCCCCACCTACTATCTGCTGGCCGCCTGGGCGGTCTTCGCCCTGGCCGGATTGCTGCGCCGCTATCGTCGATCCGCGGCCCTGCTCCTGCTCGGGGGACTGATCTTGTTGCAGGGATGGGGGCTGAGCTCGTACTACGCCGGACGCTTCCTGAAAGACGATTACAAATCCGCCGCCCTGACCCTGAACGCCCACCGTCAGCCCAACGACGCGGTTGTGCTGCACACCGATGCGCCCTGGCCCGTTTTCGCCTACCACTACCCTGGCCCATTCACCGGCGTGCCCAATGGCCGGGAAGCGACCCCGGACAACGTGGAACAACTCCTGCGCCCGCTCTGGGAAGGTCACGATGCGCTCTGGCTGATGGTGAACGAGGACGCTCTGCGCGCGGACAAAGACCGGCTCGTCGAAAACTGGTTGGCCGGGCAGGCAACCGCAGCCCAGGAATGGCGCTACGGCGACAAACGGCTTCTGCTCTTCGCCCGCACAGCACAGCGCGCTTCCGACCTTTTGGTGCTGAATCCCGCCTTCCGGCCTCCGCCCGCGCCCGCCCCGCTCCAGAGCGACGGCGCAACCCTGGTGGGATGGGAGCAACCCTTGCAGCGTTGGCGCGCCGGCGAACCCGCCCATGTCGCCGTCACCATCGCACAAACAGGCCCCGCTGCCGAAATCACGCTCGGCCTGGGCAATCCGCCTCTGGCCGCCACGACCATGACGTTGCCGCCGGGCTCCGGCCACCAGCGCCTGCCGCTGAGCCTGCTCGTCCCCTACCAGGCGGAAGGCCAACAACCGCTCACGTTGGCGCTCGACGGCGTCGCAGCGACGATGGCGCAGGTCGAGATCGTTGGCCGCTCGGGGGCCAGTCAACCGGTCGAGATAGCGCCCGAAAATACGCTCGACATCACGTTTGGCGAGCCGCCCCTGGCTGCACTCGCGGGCTACGATCTGGTCGGGGAGCAAACGCCTGGCGGGGAACTGGAACTGACGCTCTACTGGCGGGTGCAGAATCCGGGCGACCGCTCCTACAAAGTCTTCATCCACCTCATCGGCCCCGACGGCCGGCCCGCGGCCCAGGGCGACGATTTCCCCCTGCAGGGTGAGCGTCCGACCACGACCTGGCAGCCGGGCGAGACCCTCGTCGATAGCTACACCATTGTTCTGCCCCCCGACCTGGCTCCTGGCTCCTACCCCCTGCGCCTCGGTTTCTACGATCCGGCAGCGGGCGACCGCCTGACGCCCGTGCGGAACAAAGCGGGCGAAATGCTGCCGGACGACCAGGTGGAATTAGGGATAGTCGTAATAAAGTAGAAGCAAAACTATCCTTGAACTGGAGCTCGTGAGGGTGATTTCGACTTACTCTGTCTGAACCGCACGGCAGCGCGGCGCACCGCCGGAATTCTCGCCACCAGCAACAGCGCCACGATCCCGCCCCACAGCAACGGCTGGCGGATGTCCGCTTTCTGTACCCAGGCGTAGTGCACGATCACCAGAATCCCGGCCAGGTAAATCCACTTGTGCAGCGTTTTCCACCTCTTGCCCAGGCGACGCTGCCAGCCCTTGGTGGAAGTGACGGCGAGCGGGATCAGGATTAGCAAGGCCGCTGAACCGACCAGCACATATCGTTTCTCCACCAGCTCAAGCCACAGCAGCCGGAAGTTGAAGCCGTAATCCAGGCCGATGAAGATGAGGAAATGGATGCCGGCGTAGAGAAAAGCGTACAGCCCCAGCGCTCGCCGCACCTTAATCGCCTGGCGGAAGCCGAAAATGGTGTTGGCTGGCGTCGCCGCCAGGGTGAGCACCAGGAGCACGAGCGCGGCTTTGCCCGTGCGGAAAGTGATGTCCTGGATGGGATTGACCGACAAGTTCCCTTGCACGATATCCCAAACCAGGAGCGCCAGAGGCAGCAGCGCCGCCAGATGCACGAATAGCTGAAACTTGGTGAACTTTGGACGTTTCATTTAGAAATTCGCCTTCAGATCCATGCCTTCGTACAGATACGCCACCTGCTCGCCATAGCCATTGAACGGCAGCGTCTCTCGCCGTCTCAGTTCGCCAATACGGCGTTCGCTGCGCTGCGACCAGCGGGGATGCGGCACATCGGGGTTGACGTTGGCGTAAAAGCCGTACTCGTTTGGCGCAGCCGCCATCCACAACGAGGTGGGCTCGTCTTCGACCAAATCGATCCTGACGATGGATTTAATGCTCTTGAAACCATATTTCCAGGGCACGACCAGACGCACGGGCGCGCCGTTTTGGATCGGCATGGCTTCGCCATAAAGCCCGGTGGCGAGCAAGGTCAGATCGTGCATGGCCTCGTCGAGGCGCAATCCCTCGATGTAGGGCCATTCGTACCAGTTGCTGCGTTGGCCGGGCATGCGGTCGGGGTCGTAGATGGTCTCGAAGCGCACATATTTCGCCCGCGAGGTGGGCTCGACCTGCTTGAGCAACGCGGCCAGAGGAAAACCGGCCCAGGGAATAACCATCGACCAGGCTTCGACGCAGCGCATACGGTAAATGCGCTCCTCTTGTTGGAATTTGTTGAGGTCATCCAGATCGTAAACGCCGGGATTATTGACCAGCCCGCCCACTTCGATCTTCCAGGGTTCGGTCGGGTAGCCTTTCGACATCGGCGCCACGGCCTCTTTGTTGGTGGTAAATTCGTAGTAATTATTGTAGCTGGTGATTTCCAGGTAGGTGTTGGCCTCTTGTCCCAGTTCGTCGCTCGGAACAGCACTTGCGGACGACGCACCGGCGGTCGGGGCGGGAGAAGCTGGTGGGGCTGAGGCATTATCCGGCGCAGATGGGGTGAGCGTGGGGGCGCCACAGGCGGCCAGGGCCAGGGCGCTGGCCGCGACAGCCGCCCCCTTCATAAAACGACGGCGGGCAAGGTAGTGTTGCTGGGGTGTGATCTCGGAAGATGGGATTTTAGGGATGTTGTTCATGAGTCCTTCGGCAGGCGTGTGGGTGAGTTTTATGCAGTTACTATAACACCGGTTCCTGAATTTGCTATTACCTAACTATTACAAAAGAATTACGCCTGTCTGTGATCCCTCTCTCATGATGGCGAAAACGTGGCTCGAAGCGGATGGGAGCAAGGAAGAATCCAGGCGTCCGGCGCGTCATGATTCAGAAGCGCTTGTGTTCGTGAAACCCAACCATTAGAATACATACAAACTGATTGCCCTGACGCCGCCCGGGTATTCCAATCAAAGCTACGCCACAATCAACCGGCGGCCCGCAAAGAGAAAACAAGGAAAAAACGATGAATAAATATGATGTGATCTGGATAGGAACAGGCCAGGCGACCGGCACGATTGTGCCGCGCCTGGTTGCAGCAGGCAAGACAGTGGCAATCGCCGAGGGCGGCCGCTTTGGCGGCAGTTGCGTCAACTACGGCTGCACCCCGACCAAAACGATTGTCGCCAGCGCCCGCGCCGCGCACATGGCCCGCCGCGGCCCCGATTTCGGCGTGAAAACCGGCGAGATCAGCATCGATTTCGCCAAAGTGATGGAACGTCAGAACAAGATGCGCAACGGCGTCAGTCAGGGGTTGGAGAATTGGCTGCGTGGCATGGAAAACGTCGATATTTACGCAGACTTCGCCACGTTCGTCGATGCCAACACGGTGCGCATTGGCGACGAAGTCATCACAGGCGAAACGATCATCATCAACGCCGGCGCTCGCCCCAGCCGCTTACCCATCGCCGGCATCGATGAGGTCGATTGGCTGGATAACGCCCGCTTGTTGGACCTGGAGGCATCGCCCCAGCATCTCGTCATCGTCGGCGGCAGCTATATCAGCCTGGAATTCGCCCAGGCCTTTCGCCGCCTGGGCAGCGAGGTGACCGTGTTAGGCCGTGGCGACCAGCTCGTATTCCGGGAAGACGCCGACATCGCCGCCGCGGTCAAGGATATCCTCGAAGACGAGGGGATCGCGATTCACCTCCACGCCAACGTCAAGCGTCTGGCGCAAGAGGCCCCCGAGCAGATCGACGTTTTCTACGAGCAGGACGGTGAAGAGAAGCAGGTGCGGGGCACGCATCTCCTGCTGGCCGTAGGCCGCGTCCCGAACAGCGACCGCCTCAACCTGGCAGCGGCCGGCGTCGAGGTCAATGCTCGCGGCTATATCCGCGTGAATGAGGTGATGCAGACCACGGCGCCGCACATCTTCGCCGTAGGCGACATCAACGGCGAGGGGGCCTTCACCCACACCTCGGTCAACGATGGCGAGATCTTCTGGGATTATTTCAGCGGCGATGATGATCGCCTCCTCTCCGAACGCATCCCCACCTACGCCCTGTTCATCGATCCGCCGTTAGGCCGGGTGGGCATGTCTGAAAAAGCGGCGCGGGCCAGTGGCCGCAACGTGCTGATGGCGACCCGTCCCATGAAACACATCGCCCGGGCCAAAGAAAAAGACGAGACCGCGGGCATGGTAAAGATCCTGGTGGACGCGGACACGGAGGAGTTCCTGGGCGCGGCCATTCTCGGCGTGGGCGGCGATGAAGTCATCAACATGTTCACGACCTTCATGTACACCAAAGCCTCGTACAAACTCTTCCGCAAGGCCGTGCTCACGCATCCCACCGTGGCCGAACTGATGCCGTGGATTCTGGATGATTTGAAGCCGCTGGATTCGTAGGCGACAAAGCGGGAAGTCGTCTCCCCGACCTCGAAGATTTCCCTGGTCTATCTATTCAACATCCCCTATAATCGGAGCCAACATCATCTCATACGCCTCCTGAATAACCATGACCAACGCCACCATCCTTGTTGTAGACGACGAACAACCCGTGCGTAACACCGTGCGCGCGTATTTAGAAAAGGAAGGCTACACCGTGCACACCGCGGCCGATGGCCCTACCGCGCTGCGGGCAGCGCGCGCGTTCCGACCCGATGTCGTCATCCTCGACATCATGCTGCCGGGTATCGACGGCCTGGAAGTGCTGCGGCAGATACGACAGGAATCCAGCGCCTGGGTGATCATGCTGACAGCCCGCACCGAGGAGATGGACAAAGTGCTCGGCCTGAAAATGGGCGCCGACGATTATTTGACCAAACCCTTCAGCCCCCGCGAGTTGGTGGCCCGCGTAGACGCCATGCTACGCCGGGGCAGTCAGATCAGTGAGGGGGAATCGGCCCTGGTCTTCGGCCAGTTACGCATCGATCCCGCCGCCCGGCAGGTGTGGATTCAGGAACAAAGCATCGATTTGACCCCCATCGAGTTCGATCTCCTGTACGCGTTAGCCCGGCACCAGGGCCACGTGCTCAGCCGGGAGCAGCTCATCGAGCAGGTGTGGGGCTATGATTATTACGGCGACGAGCGCATTGTGGATGTGCACATCGGTCGGTTGCGCAAAAAACTGGTGGGAGCGTCCGCTACAGCCGATTATATCGCTACGGCTCGTGGCGTCGGCTACCGTTTCGAGGCTCACCCGGGATGAAGGGGCCCGCGAAACTGCGCAACAGCCTGGGAGCGAAGCTCTTTCTCTCCTACCTGATCATCATCATTGTCGGCGTTATCGTGCTGGCGGGAGCGGTGCAGGTGCAGACGCCCGCAGCTATCCAACGGCATATCGAACGCATGGAACTCCACCTGGGCGCCGATCCCGGTCTGGCGGAGGATTTACGCACGAATTTCACCGCCGCAATCAACGAAATCACCCTGACCGCCGCCGTTGTGGCGCTGGTGGTGGCGGTTGCCGTGAGTTTCTTTACGGCCCGGCGCATCATCACGCCGATCCGCAGCATGATGCAGGCGAGTCGGGAGATCGCGGCCGGCCATTTCGGGCAAAGGGTGCAGGTGCCCAGCCAGGATGAGTTGGGTGAACTGGCCCGTAGCTTCAACCTGATGGCGGCGGAACTGGAACAGACCGAAAAGCGTCGCCTGGAACTGATCGGGGATGTCGCGCACGAGTTGCGCACGCCCTTGAGCAATATCAGGGCTGTGCTGGAAGGGCTGACCGATGGCGTGTTGCCCGCGGACCCGGCCACTTACCTCAGTATGCAGAAAGAGGTCATGCGTTTGCAACGCCTGGTGCAGGATCTGCAGGAGCTTTCCCGGGCTGAAGCCGAACAGATGTCGCTGCACCCTGAAGCGGTGGATCCGCTCGATCTGATTACGGAAGCGGTCGGACGACTACGCCCGCAGTATCAGGACAAAGGCGTTGATCTCGAAATCGCCGTCTCGTCCTCCCTGCCCCGGGTCCTGGCCGATCCCGCCCGCATCATTCAGGTGCTGCTCAATTTGTTGGGCAACGCCCTGCAGTACACCCCGGCCGGGGGACGCGTGATCGTGCGGGTTCAGCAAGATGGCCGGAACATGATCTTCCTGGTAGAGGACACGGGCGTGGGCGTGCTGGCTGAAGACCTACCCCACCTCTTCGAACGTTTTTATCGGGTGGATAAGTCCCGTTCCCGCGCCAGCGGCGGCAGCGGCATTGGCTTGACTATCTCCAAGCATATCGTGGAAG
>DUEF01000069.1 GCA_011176555.1 Caldilineae bacterium | reverse complement strand
CTCGATCAGGCGGCGGGCGGTGGCCAGGATCAGGGCCAGGGTGAGGTCGGCGGTGGCTTCGGTGAGGACGCCGGGCGTGTGGCCCACGGGGATGCCCCGCGCGGTGGCTGCTGCCAGATCGATGTTGTCCACTCCCACCGCCATCTGGCTCACGACCTTCAGTTGTGGCCCGACCGCATCCAGCAGAGCCGCATCGATGCGGTCGGTGAGCAAGCAGAGCAGGCCGTCGCAGCCGCGGGCGCGGGCGACGAGGGTCTCGTAAGGCGGCGGCTCGGGTTCAGGCCACAGGTCGAGCGAGAGATCGGCCCGGGCCAAACGCTGCATGGCGGGTTCAGGAAGACGACGGGTGAGGAAGGCTTTCATTGCGAATTGCGGATTGCGGATGTGTCATTGCGAGCCGTTTTTTGGCGAAGCAATCCCCGATCATGCAAGTTGGGGATTGCTTCGTCGCCAAAAACCGCTCCTCGCAATGACAGTATGGTTGTGGCTTTGCCACCATACGTTTCACGCCTACCACCGCTCCCAGTGCACCACCTCATCCAGCAGGCGTTTGCCGCCGGCGCGGGGTGGGCGGGTGAGTTCGGTGGGATCGGCGGGGTGGCCGAAGGAGATGGCGGAGTAGCACATCAGGTCGGAGGGGAGTTCCAGCAGGGCGGCCGCTTGCTCGATCTCGTAGATGTTGGCCATGACGGAGCCGATGCCCATTTCGTGGGCGACGAGCATCATGTTCTGGGCGGCGCGGCCCAGATCAAAGGCCACCGGCCAGCGCTCCATCCAATCGCCGGTGACAAGGGCGACGCCCACGGTGGCTCCGGCGAGATGTCCGGCGAATTGGCCGCACTGGCTGAGGGTGCGCAACCGCTCACGATCTTGCAGGACGATGAAATGCCAGGGCTGGATGTTTTTGGAACTGCCCGACCAGCGCCCGGCGTTGAGGATTCTGGTCAGGTCAGCTTCGCTGATGGGCTGGTCGCTGAAGTTGCGAATAGCGCGTTTGCTGCGGATAAGGTTGTAAGTTGACATGGGGTTGGAGAATGAAATTGGATATTGTGTCGGCATCATGCACCGAGGGCTCTGTGCACTTGCGTAAGTTGTTGGGCGTTGCCGGCAACGATGAGGACGTCGCCGGCGTGGAGAACAGTATCGGGGCCAGGATTGAGCTCGAAACCGGCGTATTGATGATATTCATCTGCCTGGGGATGGTGCAAAGCCAGGACATTGACGCCAAACCGCTGGCGCAAACGGACTTCGTACAGGGTTTTGTCGGCTAAATCAGAATCGGCGTGAACAAACACCTCATCTAATTCAGCGCCTTTGCCCTCGTCGAAAATGATGGCCTGTAAAAACTCGCCGACGTGCGGGCGCATCAATTCCAGAGCAATGCGACGACCTCCCACGGCATAGGGTGAGATCACACGATCGGCCCCGGCGCGACGCAACTTCCGTTCCGCTTCCGGCTCCACGATGCGGCTGGCGATCACCAAATCCGTGTTCAATTGCCGGGCGCTGAGCACGGTGACGATATTGTCGTTGTCGTTGTTCAGGGCCGCGACCAGACGCCGGGCCTGCTGGATGCCGGCGGCAATGAGGATGTCGTCCTCTGTGGCGTCGCCGTGCACGACGTGATATCCCTGTTCGCGCAGCTCTTGGACCCAGGCCAGATCTCGTTCGATAATGACAAAGGGCTCGTCATTACGTGCGAACTCATCCGCCGCGGCCCGGCCGATCCGGCCAAAACCGCAAATGATGGTATGATCTTTCATGCGTTGCGCTCTCCTTACCGAGTTGATTTGACCGACGCCAAAACGGAAACGTTCATCCAGGAGGATCCCCAGCACCGATTGCAGCGCCCAGGCGCCCCACACCAGGGTAAAAATGATGAGCAAGGCGGAAAACATCCTGGTGACTGTATCGAACTCGCCCAGCTCTGTGAACCCCACCGTCGAGATCGTGATCACCGTCATGTAAAAAGCATCCACCAGATTCAAATCCGCAAACAGGCTGTAGCCCAGCACCCCGACCGCGAGAATAGCCAAAAGCATCATCAAGGCGTAGAGCACCCTGCGCAGATCGTGGGGACGCAATCCCAGAATGGCGGCGATTTCCTTCATGCCCCCTATTATGCTTGAGAGTTGGGGAAATGTGAAGTGCAGCGAGGGCGCGTTTCAATTTGGGGGCGGGTTATCACCAGAGACCTTCGGGAGGTGGGCGCAAAGTATCCGTGCAGAGATATGCCACATGCCCACCTCCCGGAGGTCGCCCCAAATCTGAAACGCACCCGTGTAGCGATGTCAACTATCCGCAAACGCTGAAAATGCAGTATAATCTGCGGATTATCTGTCATTGCGAGGCCGCCAGGCCGAAGCAATCCCCGATCATGCAGCTTGGGGATTGCCTCGTCGCAAAAACCGCTCCTCGCAATGACATGCGAAGGTGTTTTCCACCCGCAACGACTCCACCAATACCCCCCCCATGCCCTCACCCGACCAGTTATCCACCATCCAAACCCTGTTGCAAAACGCCAACCTGCGCGGCTGGCTGCTGTACGACTTCCGCGGCCTGAACCCCATCGCCCGGCGAGTAGCGCCCTTGCCTGAACACGCCTTTCTCTCGCGGCGCTGGGCGTACTGGATCCCGGCCCTGGGACAGCCCGCCTGGCTGGTTCACGCCATCGAACGGGAGCCCTTCCAACACCTGCCGGAACCGGTGCTGACCTACAGCTCGTGGCAATCCTTCGAGCAAGCGCTCCTGACCCTGACCGACGGCCCCGGCCCCATCGCCGGCGAATACTCGCCCGAGTGCGGCATCCCCTACGTCTCCTACATCGATGCGGGCACAGCCGAGCAACTGCGCCGCCTGGGCTACGATCTGCACTCCTCCGCCGACCTGATCCAGGCTGTGTACGCAACCTGGACGCCCGCACAACTGGCCAGCCACCGCGCAGCGGTGCGCATCTGCCTGGACGCCAAAGACGCCGCCTTCGCGCACATCGCCGCCCGCCTGCGCACCGGCATCCCCACCACCGAACTGGACATCCAGCAATTCATCCTCGACCGTTTTGCTGAATCCGGCCTGGATCCTGACCACCCGCCCATCGTCGCTGTCAACGGCAACGCCGGCAATCCCCACTACGCGCCCTCCCCCGCGCACCACAGCCCCATCCGGCCCGGCGATCTCATCCTCATCGACCTGTGGGGCAAGCTGATGGACGTCCCGGACGCCGTCTTCGCGGATATGACCTGGATGGGTTACGCGGGCGAGAATCCGCCCGCCGAAATGCGGCAAGTGTTCGACATCGTCGCCCGCGCCCGCGACGCCGCCATCGAGCTGGTCGAGCGACGCACCGCGGCCGGGGAAACGCTCCACGGGTGGGAGGTGGACGACGCCGCCCGCAACGTCATTCGAGAAGCGGGCTACGGCGACGCCTTCATCCACCGCACCGGCCACAGCATCGACACCGCCAT
>DUEF01000068.1 GCA_011176555.1 Caldilineae bacterium | reverse complement strand
TTACGTACGCCTGAACGCGGCGAAATCGTGGTGATTCGGCCACAGGGAGAAGGCGCTGTGCCACTGATCAAACGGGTGATCGGCCTGCCCGGAGAGACCATCGCTATTCACGATGAGCAAGTTTTCATCGATGGCGAGCCGCTGGCGGAGCCCTACCTGCGCGTGGTCACCCACGGGTTCTATCCCCCGACCCGCATTCCTGACAACACCATTTTCGTGATGGGAGACAACCGCGACCGTTCACGCGATTCCCGCATGTTTGGCCCGGTGCTCCTGGAAGATCTGGTGGGACGGGCCGTTCTCCGCTACTGGCCGCTGCCAGACACCGGTCTCTTTTAGAAAACGAGTCGTGGCTATTTCGACATTTGTGTCTCCATGACCGGCGCGATCACCTCCGCCGGTCATTTTGGCTTTATCCCCAAAAAACGGTATCCTTTCGGGGAACATCCTTCTTCGAAAAGTCGTCCGAACACCCATGAACCCAACTTCTGCTAAACATCACCCATTCCCACCCGACGCTCGCATCATCCCCGTGGATGAGCAGCCTCAACGCTATCAGGCAGTCGCTCCCGCGCCTCGCCCCGCCACCACACGTAAGCGCCGAGAGAGTCCGGCGCTCGGGCAGGCCATTCGAGAAATCGTCGAAACCATCTTGCCGGCGGTGTTGATCGCCTTGATGATCCATCTCTTCCTGGCGCAGGCCACGCGCGTGGAGGGCTACAGCATGGAACCGACGCTCCACGGCCAGGAGCGCCTGGTCATCGAGAAACTCTCGTTTCATTTTCATCCCCCCGAACGGGGTGACATCGTCGTTCTGCGGGTTCCGGAATACGGAAAAGAGATGTTAATCAAGCGGGTGATCGGCCTGCCGGGAGACACCATCGCCGTCGAAAACGGTCAAGTGATCCTGAATGGCGAAACTCTGGTTGAAGACTACATCAATGGTCCGGTGCGCGGAAACTATGGCCCAATGGTCGTGCCGCCTGACTCTGTCTTCGTCATGGGCGACAACCGCAACAACTCCAACGATTCGCGGGCCTTCGGCCCGATCCCCTATGACAACATCGTGGGACGGGCGTGGATACGCTACTGGCCCTTGCAAGAAATTGATGTTATGAACTGATGAACCGATGAACACGCGCTGGTCTTCGACGACTAAACTCCTGGTCATCATCGCCCTGTTTTTGATTGGGGCCTGGTTGCTGCTGCGCTTCAGCGCCGTCATTCCGCCGCTGTTGATTTCGTTCATCCTGGCGTATTTGTTGAAATCCCCCACCGATTGGATTGTTCGGCGCAGCGGCGCGCCCCGGGGCCTGGCCATCATCACCATCTATCTGATCATTTTGGTCATTCTCGCCCTGGCCCCGGTGCTGGCCACGCCCAGCGTGCTCGCTATCACGTCGAACATCAACATCGATATCGAATCATTGGCGCCGCTGCTGGAAAAATTGAGCGCCCAAACCTATGTCATAGGCCCCTGGCAGATCGAAGTGCCGGATCTCAGCCAGCCATTACTGCAAGGCTTGCAGAATTTGGTGCAGCCATTCGCCACCGGCGCTTTTCAGGTGGTGTCGAGCGTCGCCAGCAGTTTGCTGTGGGGCACTTTTGTGCTGGTCGTGGTGTTTTGGCTGATCAAAGATAGCCACAAATTGGAAGTGTGGTTTCTGGATCGCTTGCCGAAAAGCTATCGCGAAGAATTTACAACGCTTTTTCATGATCTCGGGGCGATTTGGGGGAGCTTTTTTCGGGGGGAATTGGTCCTGGCGCTGGTCGTCGGAACCCTGGTGGGCGTCAGTATGTGGGTTCTTGGCATCGAGCACGCCCTGCTGCTGGGGATTATCTCCGGGCTGATGGAGTTCATCCCCACCGTCGGGCCCGTCATCGCCACCATCCCCGCCGTCCTGATCGCCTGGTTCGGCGGCTCCAGTTGGTTGCCTGTGAGCAACCCCATCCTCACCCTGATCGTCATCATTGTCTACATTATCGTCTTCCAGGTGGAGCAACTGTACCTGCTGCCCCGCGTTGTGGGAGGCCGCGTACGTCTGCATCCGGGGGTGGTTTTTGTGGGCACGGTTGTCGGCGCTTTTTTCTTCGGCTTGCTTGGCGTGTTATTGGCCGCGCCGGTGATCGCCTCCACGCGTCTGTTGGGTAGTTACATCTATCGAAAGCTCATGGATCTGGAACCTTTCGCCGCGATTCCCGGCACGGACCCCGAGGCCATCGAATGGCGAGGCATGATCCACGGCTACCCCATCACCACAATCCTCATCGATCTGGATGGCACGATCGCCGATACGGATGATCAAATGGTGGAGACGATTGCCGAACGCTTGGGCATTCTGCAACGCATTTTTCCCGGTGATGACGCCACACCCTTTATCCGCCACTTCCTACTGATCGTCGAGGGGCCTGTCAATTGGTTTATCACTCGTTCGGACCGCCTGGACCTGGACGACGAAGTGTTCCGTCTCAATCGTTGGATCCGTCAGGCTTTGGGCTATCAGCGCTCCGAAGAATTGCAGATCATCCCTGGCGTCGCCGATACGCTCCTGGAACTCAGCCGCAAATACGAATTAGGCCTGGTCACCACGCGCAATCGCGAGACCACAGAAAAGTTTCTGACTGACCAGGGTTTGATCGAGTTGTTCGCCGTGATCATTACACGAGATGATGTGCAACGCTTGAAACCCCACCCCGAACCGATTCTACTGGCCATGGCAAAACTCGACGCAGAGGCGGATCGGTGCGTTATGGTCGGGGATACGTCTGTCGATGTCCTGGCCGCGCGCGCGGCCGGCATCAACTCCATCGCTGTGCTGTGTGGATTCGGGCAACGCCGGGACTTGAAGGACGCCGATATCATCCTGGATAGCACAACGGAGTTGACGCAAAGGTTGTAGGAAAGCAGTAGACCGGTAAACCTGGAAGCCGGTAAACCAGGAGACCTGAAAGTGACATTGGCGGAATAACCTGGTTTGAGTTATAATCGGTTTGATTGATGCTGTTTTTCCCTGAAAATCAACATCGTGATTGCTGTTTTTCGCTCAAAAATGACAATTTCATGTTCATCCCCCGCTTTTTGACGCAACGTTTACCCACTTCAGCCGAACGCCGTCTGGTGCTGATCACCGGGGCCAGACAGACCGGGAAGACGACTCTGGCGCAGCACGCTTACCCGGACTTGAATTATATCTCGCTGGATGAGGTCGAGGCGCGCTTGCGCCTGCACGACCTGCCAGCCCGCGCCTGGGCGCAAAGCGTGGGGGCGTCCATTCTCGACGAGGCGCAAAAAGAGCCAGACTTATTCGAAAAGCTCAAATTCGCTTATGATCGCGGGGACATCGATTTCAGCGTGCTGTTGGGCTCTTCCCAGATCCTGATGTTGAAACGCATCCGCGAGACTTTGGCCGGTCGGGTTTTCGTATTCGAGTTGTGGCCCTTGCTTTTGGCTGAGCTGATAGCGGAGGACGAACTGTCTCCGCCGCTATTCGACTTGCTCCTGACCGAAACCGGCACAGCCGATGAGCTTTTGACGCCACAACCGGCGGTGTTGCTGGGTGACGCCGCTTTTGAAACGGCCAAATGGTTGGATTACGCCCTGAAATGGGGGGGGATGCCGGGATTACTGGCGATCAGAGAATCCGAAAGGCGGGATTGGCTGCGTTCTTATGCGCTCACATACCTCGAACGAGATCTGTCTGATCTGACCCAGCTACATGATATTGTTCCCTTCCGGCGCTTCCAACGTTTGGCCGCACTGAGATCGGGCCAGTTGCTGACGTATGCGGACCTGGCGAGAGATGCCGGGGTGAGTCCGGGAACTGCCAAGAACTATCTGCATTACCTGGCGCTTTCGTATCAAACATTCTTGCTCCCTCCCTTTTTCAGCAACCGCACGAAACGCCTGGTGAAATCATCCAAATTGTATTGGATCGATGTGGGTTTGTGGCGCGAGCAAACGGGTATGTGGGGAGGCGTGTCGGGGGCTTTGCTAGAGACTTTTGTGGTGGCGGAGTGTTACAAGTGGGTCAAGACCATGCGACCCTCCGCCGATTTAACCTTTTACCGCACGCATGGCGGCGCAGAAGTCGATCTCGTTGTCACCACCGAACAGGGCGTTTGGGGAATCGAGGTGAAAACCAGTCGTCAGATCAGCCGCTCACAAACCAGATCGTTGCGCGGTTTCGCCGAGCAGATGGGACAAAAGTGGCGCGGTGGCCTCGTCATTTATCTCGGCGAAATACTGCAACGAATCGATCAAAACATCTGGGCAGTGCCCGTTGCACGTTTATTCGGTTAATCATCATGGCTTACAAAAATTTGCGAGATTTCATCAAACGCCTGGAGAAAAGCGGAGAACTGCACCGTATCTCCGTACCCGTCGATCCGCACCTGGAGATCACCGAGATCACCGACCGCATCAGCAAGGGGCCGCTGGCGCAGAACAAGGCGCTCTGGTTCGAGAAGGTGAAAGGCTCGGATATGCCGGTGCTGATCAACGCCCTGGGCGGGCCGCGGCGCATGGCCTGGGCGCTGGGCGTGGATGATCTGGACGAAC
>DUEF01000067.1 GCA_011176555.1 Caldilineae bacterium | reverse complement strand
TGAAGGGCTCCGACGCCTGCATCAACTCCACCACGGGATGTCGCCCCGCCCGGATGTCGATGTTCAGGTCGTCGGAGAGCTGCGGACGCACGTAACGATTGTCGACGGCCACTTCGGCCAGGGCCGCGTGCACGTCGATGGCGGCGATGGCGGCGGCGGTGGCCAGCAGGCGCGGGGCCATGTCCGCCACCTGATTGACCACGCCCCGGTAAATCTGCGTTTCCAGGTCGAGCAGGCGCTCCTGGGCGTTGAGGATGAGCGATTCGTATTCCTTGAGTTCGGGCGTGATGTAGCGCTCGGCGTTGACCAGGGTCTGCTTGCGGATGTAGTCGTCGGGCACGAGATGGGTGTTGGCTTTCGTCACTTCCAGGTAGTAGCCGAACACTTTGTTGTAGCCGACCTTCAATTTCTGGATGCCGGTGCGCTCTCGCTCGCGTTTTTGCAGGCCGGCGATGTAGGCGCGGGCGTCCTTGGCGGCCAGGGTGATCGTATCCAGCTCGGCGTTGTAGCCGGGGCGGATGACGCCGCCGGTGGCCAGGGTGGCGGGCGGGTCGGCGGCGATGGCCGCGTCGAGCAGGGCCAGCGCCTCCGGGCACAGATCCAGGCCTTCGGCCTGCCCCACCCGCTCAGCGATGGCCCGGACTGCTGGTAGTGTCCCCAAACTCTCTCGTAGCCCCACCAGGTCGCGGGGCAGGGCGATCTTCTGCGTGCAACGATTGGTCCAGCGCTCGATGTCGCCGATTTTACGCAGCAATTCCCGCATTTCGGCCCGGTCGAGGGCCGCGTTCACCCAGGCTTCGACCGCGTCCAGGCGCTGGTTCAGGCCGGGCGCATCCAGCAGGGGCTGGCTGATGCGGCGACGCAGCAAACGTCCGCCCATGGCCGTGCGGGTCTTGTCCAGCACCCACAGCAGCGAGCCTTTGCGCTGGCCGTCGCGGATCGTCTCCACCAGTTCGAGGTTCCGCCGGGTGGCCGGGTCCAGCACCATGTACGAGTCAGTGCTGTAGGTGCGCAGGGGCGCCAGATGGCCCAGCACCCGTTTTTGCGTCTCGCTCAGGTAGGCGACGAGCGCGCCCGCGGCGCTGGTGGCCAGGGGCAGGCCCTCGCAGCCGAAGCCTTCCAGCGTGCTGACCGCGAAAAAATCGAGCAGGGCCTGGCGCGCGGCTTCGGTCTCGAAGCGCCAGTGGTCATAGGGCGAGAGGGCGTAGTGCTCGTCCAGGCCGGGATAACCGCCCGCGTCCGGGATCACGACTTCGGCGGGGGTTAGTCGGGCCAGTTCCTCGTGTACCCGCCGCGCTACATCCTCGCCGCTGATTTCGGTGACGGCGAATTCGCCGGTGGTGACATCCGCGTAGGCCAGACCCGCGCGTCGTCCCTCTTCGAAAACCAGGGCGGCGATGTAGTTGTTCTTGCGCTCGTCCAGCAGGCCGGGCTCGACCAGGGTGCCGGGCGTCACCACCCGCACCACATCTCTATCCACCAGCCCCTTGCCCACCTCGCCCACCTGCTCGCAGATGGCGACTTTGTAGCCGGCGTTGACCATCTTGGCGATGTAGGTTTCGGCGCTGTGCCAGGGCACGCCCGCCAGGGGCACGCGCTGGCCTTTGCTCACGGGGCGGCTGGTCAGCGCCACCTCGCAGACCTCGGCCACGATCTTGGCGTCGTCGTCGAAGGTCTCGTAAAAATCGCCCAGCCGGAAGAAGAGGATGGCGTCGGGATATTGTTTTTTGATCTGCAGGTATTGGCGGCGCATGGGTGTGGACATGGGCTTGATTTTAGCGGAGGTGGGGGTGGGGGGCAAAATAACGAGGTCTCTGGCGGGCACTCGCCCTAAATCTGAACCACGCTCCCATTGACAAGTGTTGTGATATTCTGTATACTTCATTCAGTTTGAACTAAACGAAATGAACAGCGGAGCACTGATCATGCAAAAACCTGACACCCACGCTGTCACCGGAGCTTTTGGCTATTCCGGCAAATACATCGCCCAACGCTTGTTGGATAACGGCCATTCCGTCATCACCTTGACCAATTCGCCGCAGCGCCAGAACCCATTCGGCGACCGAGTCCAGGCTCACCCCTTCCACTGGGAGCAGCCCGAAAAGCTGGTGGAGGCGTTACGCGGTGTATCCGTGCTCTACAACACCTACTGGGTGCGCTTCAATCACAAAGATTTCAGCCATGCCGACGCCGTGCGCAACACCCGCATCCTGTTCGCCGCGGCCAGAGAAGCGGGCGTCGAGCGCATCGTCCACGTCAGCATCACCAATCCCTCGTTCGATTCCCCGCTGGAGTATTTCAGCGGCAAGGCGCAGTTGGAGCAGGCCTTGCTGGAAACGGGGATCTCGTATGCGATCTTGCGCCCGACCGTTCTTTTTGGCAAGGAAGATATCCTGATCAACAATATCGCCTGGGCCCTGCGCCGCCTGCCTGTCTTCGGCGTTTTCGGCGACGGCAGTTACAAGCTCCAGCCCATTTACGTCGATGATCTGGCAAAGCTGGCTGTTGCGCAGGGCGAGCGCCGGGAAAACGTCATCATCGACGCCATCGGCCCTGAAACCTTCACCTACCGGGCTTTGATCGAAATGATCGCCCGCGCGATTGGCTGTTCCCGGCTCATTGTTTCGGCCCCGCCCTGGTTGGGTTACGCGGCCGGCCGGGTCATCGGCAAAATGGTGGGGGATACCTTCCTCACCAGCGAGGAAATCGCCGGGCTGATGGCGGATCTGCTCTACGTCGATTCACCGCCAGCGGGCGAGACCCGCTTATCCGCCTGGGTGCAAGAACATGCCGACAGCCTGGGCCGGCATTACACCAGCGAGCTGAGACGACGCCAGAATCGCAGCGAGGCGTACGAAAGCAATTGACACGTGGTGCGTATTGCGTGTTTCGTGGTCAGTAGTCGACTCAACGGACCACGCACCACGGACTACGCATCACGCCCAGGAGAACATCATGGATGCCAACCTTATCGCAGCACGCGAGCGTTTCATCCAGGCCATGAGCCAGATCAGCCAGTTTTGGGGCTTTCCCAAGGCGATGGGCGCGATTTATGGGGCCGTTTATCTTTCAACCGAGCCCATTTCTCTGGATGAATTGACGGCGCAGGTCGGGGTGAGCAAGGGCGCAGTCAGCACGAATGTGCGCAAGTTGGAGCGCTTGCAGATGGTGCACAAGCAGGTGCGGATCGGCGACCGCAAGGATTACTACACAGCGGAAACCAACTTCTGGAAGGTGGTGCAGGGGGTTTTGCGAGAACGACAGAATCGCAATTTCGATCAAGCATTGCAGGCCGTGGATGAGAGCCTGCAGTTGGCCACCGCCGCGGACGAAGATGAGGAACTGGCGCGGTTCTACCAACAACGCATCAGCCGGTTGCAATCCTTCTTCAGCACATTGGACAAAATCGTGGCCGCCATCGCCGCCCTGGACGAGTTGCGTTTGAGCACATTGCACAAGGTCCTGGGCCGCGGGGATTGACGATTTACTGAAACTATCTATTGACAACCAAAACGTTTTGGTTTACAATGGCTCCAGAACCAAAACGTTTTGGTTCCTGACGTTCACGCCCCAACACTCCAGTCAGGACGGCAGGGATGACTGTCACGATCAAGGACATTGCCAGGGAAACGGGTAAGTCAATTACGACCGTTTCGCGCGCGCTCCATGATTATGACGATGTCAGCGATTCGACCAAGAAACTGGTGCGGGAGACGGCGGCGGAGATGGGGTATACACCGAATCTATTGGCGCAGCGCTTGCAGAAACAACGCACCGAGACCATCGGCCTGATTCTACCGACCTTTGGTCCACGTTTCGCCGATCCTTTTTTCAGTGAATTCCTGGCAGGTGTGGGGAATACGGCCGCTCGCTACGGCTACGACCTGTTGGTGTCGACCAAAGCGCCGGGTAAGGAGGAGCTTGCCGCTTACCGTCAGAAGGTGCAGGGGCGTCAGGTGGATGGCTTTATCGTGGTGCGTACGCGCCGCCACGACCCGCGCATCGACTACTTGCGCCAGGCCGGCGTTCCTTTTGCCGTGTTCGGACGGGTGGAAGGCGAACTGGACTTTCCCTTTGTCGATGAAGATGGTGTCGACGGCATGCGCCAGGTTGCCGAACATTTGATCGCCCTGGGGCATCGACGCATCGCCTGCATCGCGCCGCCGCCAGAGTTGATGTTTGCCGAATATCGCTTGCGGGGCGTCAAGGAAGCGCTGACTGAGGCGGAGTTGATGATAGACGAGGGGTATTGCGCGACAGGCGATCTGACGCAGCACGGAGGTTACAAGCAAGCCAACGTCCTTCTCGACCTGCCCGATCCGCCAAGCGCCATCATTGCAGCGAATGATTTGATGGCGCTGGGCGCGATGAGCGCAGCACAGCAGCGGGGCCTGGTCGTGGGGCGCGACATCGCCATCACCGGTTTCGACGATACGCCCCTGGCTGAACACGCGCACCCACCTCTCACTACGGTTCACCAGCCGATCTATCAGATTGGCAGTGTGGTTTGTGAAATGCTGTTGGAGATCCTCCAGGGTCGAGAACCCGACCAACGGCAAGTCCTTCTCAAACCGACATTGATCGTCCGTCAATCGTGTGGCGCCAACCACTCCGTGAATGGGGCCACTGTTTCGATCCCAAAAAAGGAGGCGCCCTATACCTGATTGCACATGCACCATAACTCTCTATCTTTCCAGACTCAAATCAAATTCCATCAGGAGAAAAATGACATGAAGAGATTGCTGGTTGTTACTACAATTGTGTTACTGGTCGTTATTGCGGTCGCCGCTTGCGCCCAGCCCACCCCCGAAGTCGTCGAAAAACAGGTCGAAGTGACCGTTGTCGTCGAGAAAGAAGTCGAAGTGCCGGTCGAAGTGACTGTCGTCGTCGAGAAAGAAGTCGAGAAAGTCGTCGAGAAGGAAGTCGAAGTGCCGGTCGAAGTGCCCTCCAAGACCCTGGTCTTTTCATCCCGACTGTTCAGTCCCCCGCGCGAGCAGGAGTTCTTCATCAACGAGGTGATCAAGCCCTTTGAGGATGAAAATGGCGTGACCGTCAATTTCCAAATCATCGATGATCAAACCCTCCTCGACCGCGCCGAAGTGCAGCAAACGACCGACCATGTCACCACCGATATCGTGGTGGCTCATAACAGCCGCATGCCGGAGTGGATCGAGAACGGCTGGGTCGAGGACCTGACCGATGTGGTGGCGAGCTGGACGGATCGTCACTTCATGGAGACCTTCAACCAAGACACGACCAAAGACGGCAAACAGTACTTCCTGCCTGTGGGCGCCGATGTGTATCTGACCCTGGCGAACAACAAGGCATTGCCTTACCTCCCGGAAGGCGCTGATGTTGACGCCCTGACATGGGAGCAGTATGCCGACTGGGCTGTCGCCATCGCCGAAGGCGAAGGTGAAGGCAAAGTCTGCATCACCGGCATTCCCATGAAATCCTGGATCTACCAATTCGGCGGCGAGGCCCTTTCCTTTGGCGCCGGCTTCCCCGATGCGAATTCGCCTGAGGCCATGGAAGCCTGGAAGATTTGGGACAAGATCGGAAAGGCCAAGGG
>DUEF01000066.1 GCA_011176555.1 Caldilineae bacterium | reverse complement strand
CGCCCATCTCCTGGCTGCCGACCGGCCAATGGCCGCCGGGCTCGCCCATCCGCAGCCAGCACAGCCTGCGCATTCCCGCCAATCTCAAACCGGGGACCTACGCACTCATCGCCGGGCTTTTCGATCCGGAAACGGGCATTCGCCAGCTATGGGGCGGGGACGATCACCTGCGCCTCGGCGAAGTCGAAATCGGCGTCCGCGCCCACGACTTCACCCCGCCCACGCCGCAGCATCCGCTCGACCTGGTGCTGGCGGGAGGACATCGACTGATCGGGTATGATCTCGTGGCCGGAGACAGCCCCGGCAACCCCGTCAACCTGACGCTCTACTGGCGAGCCGCCGGCCCCACCGACATCCGTTACAGCGCATTCGTCCATCTCCTGGCCCTGGACGACACACTCCTCGACCAGAGTGACCAGGAACCCGCGGCCGGCGATCATCCCACCACCTCCTGGCTGGCCGGAGAATACATCGTCGACGCACACGCGCTCACCATTCCCCCCCAGGCGCCGCCCGGCCCCTATCACCTCGCCCTGGGCCTCTACGACCCCGCCACCGGCCAGCGCCTCCCCTTCATCGACGAGCAAGGCGCAATCCTCACCGATCACATCGTGTTGCCAGTGCAGTAATGTGTAACCCGAAAAGCCGGGGGGCGGGCCATAGGGTAGTTTATTTTTTGGCGACACCTGTGTTATGGTGCATAATAGCGAGTGGCGTAGTGAGATCGCACTAGCTTACTTGGCGGTTTGTCTTTTGTTGTAGCGAAGGGCGACGGCACCGAAGTATTTCCCCTACAGCGCGGTTCGAGAATCGCGTTGGAAGCTACGCTTGTACTGCTGGAAACCTTATTTTTCCCTAAAAACTATCCTTCCAAGACGGTTAATGACATTATGGAATTGCGTCAATATTGGGAGCTTCTACGAAAATGGTTGTGGTTGATTATCCTGACGACCGTTGTCGCAGGCGCCGCCTCCTACATCTTTAGCATCCAACAAACCCCCATTTACCAGGCTTCGACTCGTTTGTTGGTCAGCCAGAGTGTGAGCAATAGCGCTTCCTTGCAATACGCCGACATCCTGGCGGCGGAGCGCCTATCCAGCACCTACGCCCAGATGCTGACAGCCCGACCGGTAGTGCAATCCGCCCTGGAAAAAGCGGGATATCCCGATCTCGATCCGCGTGCGGTTGGCATCTCTGTGCAACCGGTGCGGGATACGCAACTCATCGATCTGAAGGTGGAGCATCCGAATCCGCAAGTGGCCGCCAATATCGCCAATGCCCTGCCGCTTGTATTCATCGAGTTCAACAACGCCCAACAGACGGCCCGGTATCAGGAATCAAAGCTGTCGTTACAACAGCAATTGGAGCAATTGAACAAAGATGTGCGGAATACGGAAGCGGCCATCGAGGAGATCTCGGGGGAAGGAGCCGATGCGGAGGGACGTCGCACCCTGTTGGAAGACCGGTTGGCTCAGTATCGTAGCAGTTTCGGCAATGTCCTGGCGCAACTGGAGAGCATCCGTCTGGCCGAGGCCAATGCCACGGATACGATTATTGTCGTTGAACCGGCAGTGCCTCCTCTGCGCCCCGTGCGCCCTCGCGTGCTGATGAACACCTTGTTGGCGGCGATTGTGGGCGCAATGATCGGTCTGGGCGCGGCATTCCTTATCGAATACCTGGATGACACGGTCAAGAATCCGGATGATGTGGGGCGGGTGACGGGTTTGAGCACCCTGGGCGTGATTGCTCGCCAGAAAAACGAGGGGGCGGAGCGAGGTTTAGTCACGGTGGAGAACCCGCGCTCGCCCGTTGCAGAGGCGTATCGCACGATTCGCACCAGCATTCAGTTTTCGAGCATCGACAAGCCCATCTACAGTCTGGTGGTGACCAGCGCCGGACCTAGTGAGGGTAAAAGCACGACCGCGGCCAACCTGGCGGTGGTGATGGCGCAAACGGGCAAGAAGACGGTGCTGATCGACGCCGACCTGCGGAAGCCGACCCAGCACAAACGCTTCGGACTACCCAATACGGTGGGCTTGACCGGCGCTTTGCTGCTGGAAGATGAATTTGAGGGAATAGAATACCTGCTCACGCCATCTGGCGTCGATAATCTGTGGGTGATCACCAGCGGCCAACTGCCGCACAACCCTTCGGAGTTGTTGGGGTCGCAAAAACTACACCAATTCGCCGAGCGGCTGTTGCAGGATTATGACTTCTTGATTTTCGACTCGCCCCCGGCCCTGGCGGTGACGGACCCGGCGGTGTTGGGACAGGCGATGGATGGCGTGCTGTTGGTGGTGGATTCGGGCAATACTCGTGAACCGGCGCTGATGCAGACGATGCGCGAGATGGAAAAAGTGCAGGCGCACGTCATCGGCGTCGCCCTCAATCGTTTCAAAGCGCGCGGCGATGCCGGTTACTATTATTACTACTACAACCGTTATTACTCTCACGATGAGGATGAGCAAAGCCCGGGCGACACCCCAGGACGCAAACACCCGCCCGCTAGCCGTCCTGCTACTGGTGGGTTAGGTCAGCGAATCGCTCGGTCTGTCAGGCGTTCTTAAGTTTTGTGTTTGTGAAAATCTGCGGTAATATCAGGTACTCTCCCCAGATAATTCCGAATCCCAAACCCTACTTTCGATTTCGAATACCGATCAAGGATATCATTGACTTATGGAATTAAGGCAATACTGGGAGTTACTGCGTAAGTGGTTGTGGCTTATTATCCTGACGACGCTGGTCGCTGGCGCTGCCGCGTTCGTCTTTAGTATCCGCCAGACTCCAGTTTATCAATCATCGACGAGACTCTTGGTGACGCAGGGTTCGGAGGAGGTGTCGGATCTGTTTGGAGCAAACTCAAAGGTGACCGGCACCTTCGCCAATGTACTTTCCTCTCGCTCGATGATCGAGGCTGCCGCCCAACGGGTTGGGCTGACAGACATTGATATCGACCAACTGGAAGATCAGATCACAGTGCAGCCCCTGCGTGACACCCAGCTCATCGATCTGCGAGTCGAACATATTAGCCCGGAGATCGCTGCCGACTTGGCGAATGCGCTGCCCGTCGTGTTCTCAGAGTTTTACACCCAGCAACAGACGGCGCGGTTTCAGGAATCGAAGCGTGTCTTGCAGAAAGAGCTGGATCAGTTGGACACAACGCTCCAGGCACTCGAAGTGGAGATGCAGAACTTGCGGGAGGCTAACGATGTCGAGGCTGATTCACAACGCTCCGTCCTCCAACTGCAATTGTCGCAACTGCGCAGCAGTTACAGCAATACACTTTCGCAGTTGGAGAGTATTCAGCTAACGGAAGCCAAAGCCTTGGACACATTGGCCGTAGTCGATGTCGCCAAGCCAGACTACCAGCCCATACGCCCCCGGGTGCTGATGAACACCTTGCTGGCGGCGATTGTGGGCGCGATGATCGGTCTGGGCGCGGCATTCCTCATCGAATACCTGGACGATACGGTCAAGAATCCGGATGATGTGGGGCGGGTGACGGGGCTGAGCACCCTGGGTGTGATTGCTCGTCAGAAGAACGGAAGACCAGAACAAGGTTTGGTGGCGGTGGAGAACCCGCGTTCGCCTGTGGCCGAGGCCTACCGCACGATTCGCACCAGCATTCAGTTTTCGAGCATCGACAAGCCCAT
>DUEF01000065.1 GCA_011176555.1 Caldilineae bacterium | reverse complement strand
TTCGCCTGGAAACGGCCCTCCCCCTGCGTCTGGTGGGAAGCTATGACACCCCCGGCTGGGCCAGCGACGTTCTGGTGGCCGGAACCACGGCCTATCTGGCCGATAGCGGGGGAACCCTGATCCTGGATGTGAGCGATCCCGCACATCCCGTCAAAGTGGGAGCCCACGATGGGCGCTCCTCCTCCGTGCTGGCCATCATGGGATCACACCTCTTCGTGGGCGGAATGGGCGACCTTTATGCACTGGATGTGAGCGACCCCGCCCATCCTTTGCTGCTGGGATGGCAGGAATGGCCCGGAACGGTGGAGGATGTGTTCATTCCCCAGACTGCGGCATCCGGCTTGAGCGCGGACGCGCCGCCCTACGGCTACTTCGCGGGCATGGAGAAGCTGTGGGTGATGCCACCCTTGATCGAGTAAAGAGGACACAGGTGATCAGGTAGGATAGCCGTTGACTCCGATCATAGGTCTCCCTTTATCTCACGCCTCTCAGGGAATGAATCCATCGATGAAATTCAGATATCCCTGTCGTCCTCCCTCTTTGGTCCAAACCCGTCGAATTGCGAATTCGGCGGGACGCTTTTTCTCCCATCCACCAATTGGAACGCGTCCTGAGCGCGACGGATAATTGGCGCTGGGGTTGTATATCGGTAGAATAGGAGATCTACAAACTTTTAGCCCTCCATCATTTGAACAATATCTTATCCAAAGAGGAATCAACCAGTCTATGAGCGACAACAACAGTTTACAAGGCAAATGGGCGCTGATTTTGGGCGCATCCAGCGGTTTCGGCGCGGCCACCGCTCGCGAGTTGGCCAGCCGCGGCATGAACATCTTCGGCGTGCATCTGGACATGAAGATGACGAAACAGCGCGTGCTGGATGTCATCGCCGACATCGAAGCGACCGGCAGCCAGGCCGTTTATTTCAACATGAGCGCCACCAATGCGCGCAAGCGGGCACGGGCGATCAATAAAATGAAGGAAACGTTGGCGGCTTCAGGCCAGGAGCAGATCTGGCTGATGATGCACTCGCTGGCTTTTGGCAATCTCAAACCCTTCATCGCCGATGATCCCAACGACGCCGTGGATCAAAAGGCGATGGAAATGACCCTGGATGTGATGGCGCATTCGCTGGTGTACTGGACGCAAGACCTGGTGCGGGAAGGGATGTTGAGCCGGGGCAGCCGCATCTGGTCGATGACCTCGGAAGGCTCGCATCGCGTGATCCTGGGCTACGGCGCTGTGTCGGCCGCCAAAGCCGCTCTGGAATCGCACACCCGGCAATTGGCGATGGAACTGGGGCCGCAAGGCATCCTGGTCAACTGCATCCAGGCCGGCGTCACCGACACCCCGGCCCTGCGCATGATCCCCGGCCACGACCAAATCATCGAGGCCAGCGTGCGTCGCAATCCCGGCAATCGCATGACCCGCCCCGAGGATGTGGCCAAGACCATCGCCACCCTCGCCGACCCCGCCATCGAATGGATTTCCGGCAGCATCATCTTCGTCGATGGCGGCGAAGAGATCACGGCGTAGATGCGACGGCGTGCGCATCCCCCGATGCGCAAATCCGCCTGCGTCTCAGTAGCACATGGAAACAAATGACAAGGTCGAGGTCGGCTGCCACGTCGCAGTCGAGTTGATCGATGATCGGGGCCAGGGCGAGTTCCTGGCCTTCGACATCGTTCCCGAACAGGCCGCTGATTTCGATGCGGGACGCCTGGGCGAGAACACGCCCCTCGCCCGGGCCATCCTCGGCCACAGCGCGGGCAGCCACATCCCCTACACCCTGGCCGATATGCAAAGCGTTCGCATTCTCAGCGTCCAACCGGCGCGCTCGCAGGCCCCGGATGATGCCGCCGCCCGCAGGCAAGCGTCGTTGCAAAAGGCGTTGAACGCCATCGCCCGCACAGACGCCGCCATCTTCGCCTCTTCATTCAGCGGCAAGTGGGGCGATTATGATCCCGGCGGCATCGAAGAGTGGGAGGAGTGAAATTTTACCCCAATCGCTCCAGCAGCACCTGCCGCACGATGCCGGGATTGGCTTTGCCGCGGGTTTCGCGCATGACCTGGCCGATGAACCAGCCTAGCAATTTCGTCTGGCCCTCGCGGTAGCGAGCGACATCTTCGGGATGGTCAGCCAACACGCAGTCGACCGCTCTGGCCAGCACGTCGGCGTCGCTGACCTGGGCCAGGCCCTCGCGCTCGACAATGGTCTCGGCGTCCTCACCCGTGCGGAACATGGCGTCGAGCACTTTGCCGCCGGTGTTGGCGTTGATGGTCTTGCCAGCCACCAGCTTGAGGAGCGCAGCAAACTGGTCGGGCGAGATGGGCGACTGGGTCAGAGACAGATCCCGCTGGTTGAGCAAGCGGAACAGGTCGCCCATGAACCAGTTGGCGACTTTTTTGGCGTCCATCGCCCCACCGACCGCCGCCACGACCCGCTCGTAGTAATCGGCCACGCTCTGGTCGGCCACCAGGATGTCGGCGTCGGTCTGGCTGAGGCCGTAATCAGCCTGGAAGCGGGCGCGGCGGGCCAGGGGCAATTCAGGCAGGGATGAGCGAAGCTCATGCACCCAGGTGCGCTCGACGAACAGGGGCGGCAAGTCTGGCTCGGGGAAATAGCGGTAATCGTGGGCCGATTCCTTCGACCGTTGCACGTAAGTCCGACCTTCCTGCTCCAACCAGCCCATCGTCACTTGCTCGACCTCTCCACCGGCATCGAGCAGCGCGCTCTGGCGCTTGATCTCGTACTCCAGCGAATTGCGCACGGCCCGGAAGCTGTTCAGGTTCTTGATCTCGACCTTGACGCCGTATTCCGAGCTGCCGCGGGGGCGCAGGGAGAGATTCGCCTCCATGCGCATCGCCCCCTTTTCCAGGTCGCCGCTACTGGCCCCGATGTAGATCAGGATCTGGCGCAGGCGGGCCAGATACTCGTTGACCTCGTCGATGGTGCGCAGGTCGGGTTCAGAAACGATTTCGAGCAACGGCGTCCCGGCCCGATTCAAATCCACCAGGCTGACATCGCCGTCATGCACCAGCTTGCCCGTGTCCTCCTCCAGATGGGCGCGAGTGATGCCGATGCGCTTGCTGCCGTGGGCGGTGTCGATATCCAGCCAGCCATTCACGGCCAGCGGCAGTTCGTACTGGCTGATCTGGTAGCCCTTGGGTAAGTCGGGGTAGTTGTAATTCTTGCGGGCGAAGACGGCGTCCTCGGCGATGGTGCAATTCAGGGCCAGCCCCGCGCGGATGGTCTGGGCCACGGCCTCCTCGTTGATCACGGGCAACATGCCGGGCATGGCCAGGCAGACGGGGCAGGTGTGGCTGTTGGGCGGCGAGTCCCACGAATCGGTGGAGCAGCCGCAAAACATCTTGGATTGGGTGCTAAGTTGGGCGTGGACTTCCATGCCCACGATCAGTTCGTAATCTATAGCCATTTACAAACCACCCAAAGACAAACCAGTTGGCGGTTCTATGCCCAGGTATTCACGATAAATCCGTTCTTTGTACTCCGGGCCTATTTCATTGACCGCTTCGATAAATGCACGGTAAGTGCCGATACCCCCAATTCTTTCCCAGAATTCATCTCCAATCAGCACAGCCTTATCCTCTTGCATGTTGAACCATCTTGCCGGAAAGCTCCACGCATAATCCTCTCGTTTGCCGTACGGGTTATATGGCAACGCATAGTATCCAGAATCAATTTGCGGTGGATCCATGCTGTATAGCTTAAACAGCTTTTCTTTACTGACTTTGGTTTGGTCACTGTTTGGCAGGGGCGCTTTCAATTCAAAAGCAAGACGCTCTCCAGTCGCGATATCCTTTGCATATACATCGACCACTACTGTTACAGGAATTTTCTCACCCTGACCTTGTAAAATATACGCCAGTTCTTCATCCCAATCAGGAGTAATTCTGTGTTTCCGCTTTCGGCCCCGGTGTTCGAGCCTATTGAGCACCTCGGCGATCCTAACTAACCGTTCCTGTTTCACAAATCCATGTATGTGTTTTTGAAGTTCGCCATGTCCCATGCCTTCCTTGGCAGCAACAACGGCTAGTTTCTCCCAGGCGCTACCAAATGGCGTCACAAATCGGCGCTCAAAATGTGAACCTTTGAATATCTCAGTGGGAACAAGCGCTGCATAAAGCGGTTTTTTAGCCCGAAATTCATCCGCCAAGAAAGGATCTTGGTAAAGTACCCTGTCCAATATTCTATCCATCATCTCAGAAATCACGGACTGAATCGACAATTTCATGGTCTCTTGTGACATCTCAAACCTTCCGCCAGATAAAAATGGATTCGTAAAATTCGGTTGACCGTCTCCCTGTCCGCCGATTAACGTGTCTCTGAATAATCGCTTCCTGCTCTAAGCCAGCCATTACGGCTATTTGGGGATAGAGGTTGTGACGATCACCGGCAACGACGACAATAGGCGCACCGCTGGGTAAATGGCGAGCGACGTTTTTCAATGTATACGCAATATCTTCCTGGTATT
>DUEF01000064.1 GCA_011176555.1 Caldilineae bacterium | reverse complement strand
GGGTGTTGCAACAGTATCGGCGCTATGCTGTGTTTGTGGGGGGATGCCATTTTCCGTCCGAGTTGTGGCAAACACAACCGGGGCGGCGATGGCGACGACTACCAAAAATAGGGTAGCGAGAAGAAGGGTTGCCTTCTTACTCATAATGGAATGTACCTCCAAGCGAGAGTTGGTCTCATGATTCTGCGACAGTTGCAGCGAGGTTGAACGTTTGCGTCATTCAGGTTCGCCCACAAGGATGCCTTGCAGAGCGCGAGATCCCAGTCGCAGAACTGAGTAGTTGTATTCTAAGGAATCGAGGTGAAAACTGGATGAACAAATCGCATGAAAAAGATGACAAAATGTTCACCTTCCCCAAAAGGAATTGGGGCGCAGGTCGATGATGATACCATAGCGCCACCACAGCGACAAAGGTTCAAGCTGTTTTTTTAATCCTCGGACTTCGCCCTATCATCTCCGGCGATTTGCCAGAAAAGCCCCGATTTCGAGATGTAAAGTGGTTTGTGGCCTGGGGTAACGCCGTAATGGCGTGGTCCTGGCATGGGTGATGGCGTTTGCCAGATCAGCTAAATCATAACAGGCAACCAGATAACCGTCAGTTTCAAAACGGCGTAGGATCGCTTCCTGGTGCTGATCATAGCGATCAGGATTGGGGACGCTGACCAATGGCGTCTCGCTCTGGAGCACCTCGACGGTCGTGCCAAACCCGCCATGCGCCACGACCAAACTGGCCTCCGCCACCAGATCCTCGATCGAAGATCGAAAACGGAACCACTCGCCATGAACTGGTTCATAAACTCCCTGCCCGATCTGAAAAATGACCGGCTCGTCCATGCCGGGCGCGAGCGCATCCATCGCCTGTACGAGCGGATCGAATTCTGTGGTGCCGACGGTGCAAAAGATCATGATGGAATCGCGTCAAAGTAAGCGTCCGGCGAAACGCGCCCGGGGGTAGCGCTGCAAATGATGTTCCCACTGCACGTAAAAGCGGTCGGCCAGATGATATTTGTAGATGATCTTGCCGGTCATGCTGATCTCATCTCCTCCGCGCGAGGCGGTTTCGATGAAGATGACCGGGACACGCTGCAAACGGGCGACGATAGCGATCGGTATCTGCAGGCTCGGACCGGCGCCGATCACAGCGTCGGGATGAACGTCGTTGAGGATGCGGCGCGCTTGCAAGAGGGCGCGGGGCATCTTACGAACCACCGTGAGAGCGCTCTCGGTTTCTCCCAGGCGTTTCTCACGCGGCTGCACGATGCGGTGCACCGGCCCGGCAATGCGGATCTTCTGTTCCGAAATCGTGTCATAGTTGGCGACGACGTAATGATAGTGGTACTCGGAACCCAACAAGTCCACCAGACGGAGCATCTGCTTGGTGTGGCCGCCCGCCCCCAAGATAATCAGCAGTTGCAGGGGGTTATTCATCATGCCGGATCAGGCATGCCTGGTTTGGGAGCGTTGGGTCTGGTCGTCAGGGCGGGGATGGGCACATAGGGCGGCAGTTTGACCACGCTCTGTTCGCGGCTCGCGCGCAGCAGTTGTTCCGCCAGATAGACCGCGCGCAAGCCTTCCTCGCCGTTTACGAGGCCATTGTGCCCATGAAGCGCGGCCTCGGCGAAGACCTCCAGTTCCGCCCGCAGGGGCTCCACTCGCTCCAGTTCATATTTCGTCACTTCTCCCTCGCTCACTCCCACTGTCGCCAAGCCCAGCCAGCGATCTCGCGCCGACCGATTTTCGTAAAACCACAGTTCCTGGGTGAGGTAGTTTACCAGGAACATGCCCCGCTCGCCCAAAATGGAAAGCTGGCGGATCTTGGTGGGCGTGAGCCAATTGACATCCAACATGCCCACGATGCCGTCATCGAAACGCACGATGCCCGAGAGCATGTCCTCGTGCTTGTCGTGCAGCGTGTGCTTGACCTCGGCGGACAGCCTGCGGATGCCGGCGCCCGTCAGATATTCCATCACATTCAATTCGTGCGTGGCCAGATCGAGCACTACCCCGACATCCTGAATACGCGGTGGGAAAGGCCCAATTCTGCGTGCATGGATTTGATAGATCTTGCCCAGTTGTCCTGTTTCCAGGCGCTCCTTCAAAGCGATGACCGCGGGATTGTAGCGTTCGATGTGTCCAACGCCGAGCACAACGCCAAATTGGTGACTGGCCTCGATCATCGTCCGACCGCTGGCAATGGACTCGGCCAAGGGCTTCTCGACAAAGACGTGCACGCCCGCTTTCATGACATCGAGTGCAGCCTGACGATGCATGTGGGTGGGCAGGGCAATCGTTACGATATCGATCTCCTCGTTGGCGAGCAGATCGCGATAATCGTTGTAGGCGTTGGCTTTGTAGGTGCGAGAGATACGCTCGCGTAGCTGGGGATCGAGATCGGCGACGGCAACGAGGGTGGTGAGCGGCATTCGAGCGTAGACGCGGGCGTGGTTAGCGCCCATCGACCCCACCCCGAGCACAGCCGCGCGTAATGGTTTTGTCACGGGTGAACCTCAGAAGAAGTGGATTGGTAGATCGGGAAACCGGGTGTGCAGTTTCGGTGCAAATTGTGCAACGGTTTCCCAGTTTACTGGTTGACTAGTTTCCCATTCTAACACACCAAGATGAACATGACCTGAATACGGAACGCGTTGAGAATGACGGTTTCGCAAGGACTGTAGAGATGTTTTTGTTGTTCACCAACCTTTCACCCAAGCAGTTGGTGTGATACAATCCACGACGGTTTTTCAGCGGTCGCCTGTTTGCTAGCACTCAAGCCGCTGAGGAATCGCCAACAAATAGCTTTCGCCAAAATGAGGCGGTTCCCCTCAAGCAAGCGCAGTTTTCCATGCAAAAGTTAAAAGCTGCGCTTGTCTGATTGCCGCCTAACTACGTTCATGCCTCTTAGTTTTCAGCAACGCGACGACCTCAAACAGCGGTTCTTCCCCAACGCCGACTCCCAATCCGTGGGTGTGGTGCGCGCTGCGCTGGAACGGCATTTACAGGTCGGCGATGTCGTATTGGATGCCGGCTCGAGCGGGGGAACATGGGTGCTGCGACGCTATGCCAACGATATGAGGCTTGTGGTTGGAGCCGATGTCGCCATTCCCGATACAATGGCGACCGGCGAGCGGGAGGCCGAGCCGGTGGTGACTGATCTGGCGACGCTGCCCTTTGATGCCAGTAGCTACGACCTGATTCTCTGTTACAATGTTATCGAGCATCTGGTCGATCCCGATGCCGTCTTCGCCGAATTCGCTCGCGTACTCAAGCCGCATGGCATTCTGATATTCAAGGCCCCGGCGTTTTGGAGTCCAGTGATCCTGTTCTCCTACATACTCCCGTTCTCCGTCCATCGTCTGTTCAAGAGTTTGCTCGGTGTCGGGGCCGACGATGTATTCCCCACTTATTATCGATGTAACACGACCACCAAGCTACATCGGGCGCTGAGCGCCGCCGGGTTGCAACAGGAGCTGCTCATCACGGTGGATCAGACCTATGGTTATTTCTATTTTTCCAGGATCACTTACGCACTGGGATTGTTGTACAGCCGTTTGACGAATCTGCCGGGGTTGCGTTGGTTGCATAATGCTATCATTGGCGTTTATGTGAAGCCAGTTTGAAGCGAATGGCCAAATCCGGTTTGGCGTCGGGCCGAAGATCGGCTCGTTGGGTTCATGCAGATGGTCGGGCAGGGGTTGGATGCGGCCAGGCGAAGCGCCCGGTGTTCCGGTGGGTCGCTAGCGTGTGTGTAAATCGGGTGGGACGTGAATGGTTGTGGACGCGGCGCCAAGTCGGGAACCTTGACGCAGGAACTGGAAAAATGCGACTTTCCAGGCTACAATGGAGAAAAATGTCACGGTTTTTGCCCCTTGGGGGTGAGAAGGTGTAACCGTTGGATGACCTGACGGCGATGGAATGGAATATCTTTGGGAAAGACCCGATGCTCGTTTTTGTCTTTCGCCCAGTGGAAAGGCTCATCAACGCCATCGACATTAGTGTACTGGGAGTGCATTCCTTTCTCTTTTCTCATCTGATGGGGCTGACGGGATTCATCGCATCGGTTTATCTGGTCTATTTTTTGGCCAGGCGACTACTTGTTCATAAAGAGCGCGGCGCATTATTGGTGGCGTTGGGATTTTCGGCTATGACGAGTAACGTTCTCAGTATCGTGCAGGTGGATTCACTCAGTCAGCAATTCGCCACAATGTTCACACTCCTGGCTTTGCTCACATTGATTCGAGCCATTTCCGATAGAAAATCCTTTTCTCCATTATTGAAGGCTTAAACCACTGCCTCTGGCAAGGGATTTCCAACATGGTCACCAACATGGTCTGCGCCACCCAGTCAGCGATCTGGTGCAAAGACAACGGGGACATCAAGCGACTGAAGATTAACACCGGCATCACCGCGCCGTGCGCCACCCCGGCACGAGTGGGACAGTGAAGATTGATAATTTCTTGTACGGTCAACGTTTTTAGCAAAGCAGACAGCACGGGCAAAGTATCCACCTCATAACGCAGTTGGTTTGCGTCAACCAGTCTACCGTCAGCGCCATCGGTGTACGCAAAAGTACGGAACACGTCCCCTTTTTCGCACAGGATGAAGCTGTGCTATAATCGCCGCGGATGAAACCCCGTGAGATATCTCTATGATAAGTCAGGCGAACGAAGCGCAGCGAAGCGGCAAGGATATTGGCGAAAGGGAAGAGGCCGCACGATATTATCGCCAGATGCTGACGATTCGCCGCGTGGAGGAAACGTTGCTGGCGCTCTTCAGCCAGGGGAAAGTGCGGGGTACGGTCCACACATCCATCGGGCAGGAGGCGTGCGCGGTGGGCGTTATCGACGCCATCGATGTGGATAAGGACATCATCTTCTCCAACCACCGGGCGCACGGCCATTTTCTCGCCTATTGCGACGACGTGGAGGGACTCATCGCCGAGGTGACGGGCCATCCCGCCGGCGTGTGCGGTGGCATTGGCGGCACTCAGCATCTGCACAAACGCAACCTGTACACGAATGGCATTCAGGGCGGCATGGTTCCCAACGCCGTGGGCAGCGCCGTCGCCGAAAAACACAAGGGAACCGGAGCCATCACCCTCGTCTTCATCGGGGATGGCACCCTGGGCCAGGGCGTGGTCTACGAATCGTTCAACATCGCGGCGCTGTGGTCGGCGCCGGTGCTGTTCGTGGTGGAAAACAACCAATACGCGCAGAGCACGCCCTACACGCTGGAGCACGCCGGTCGCCTGACGGAAAGGGCTTCGCCCTTCGGCATTCGTTCGCATGCTATCAGGGCGGATGATGTCTTCAGTGTGCGGGACGCCGCCCGCGAGGCTGTGGCCTACGTGCGGGAGCAGTGCGCCCCCTATTTTCTTCATCTGGAAACGTATCGACTGGCCGCGCACAGCAAAGGGGATGATCTGAGGCCGCAGGAGGAGATCGACGCT
>DUEF01000063.1 GCA_011176555.1 Caldilineae bacterium | reverse complement strand
TAGAATAGCAGTCAGCAGGAACAAACGAATCGAGCGGGGCATAGTCAGATTGTGTTTGGAATAGTGTCGGGGGAAAGTGGTCATCTTGCGTGGCGAACTGCCATTTTACAGCTTCTGACGAAAAGTCGGAAATCGCAGCCGCGCCGGGGAGATAGTACGGACGCCTCTGCGGTTTCTCCTTTGACGTATTTTCCTCTATACTTTCCTTCACACTGGCTATCAATCTTCTTCACCCCAAGGAGGGTGGATTATGTCTACACTATTGCTCAAAAACGCCGAGCTTCTGGTGACGATGGACGACCAACGCCGCCAGATTCCGGGTGGCGGTTTTTACGCCGAAAATGGCGTCATTATGCAAGTCGGGCCCAGCGCCGAGTTGCCGGCAACCGCCGACACCGTGATCGACGCCAGCAACCGTATCGTTATTCCCGGGCTGGTGAACACCCACCACCATCTTTACCAGAGCCTGACGCGGGCGGTTCCGGCCGCGCAGGACGCCAATCTCTTCCACTGGCTGACAACGCATTATCCGATCTGGGCGGGGCTGACGCCGGAAGCGATCTACGTGTCCGCCAAAGTGGCGCTGGCCGAGATGATGCTCAGCGGCTGCACCACCTCTTCCGACCATCTCTACATCCTCCCCAACGGCAGTCGCATCGATGACGAAATCCAGGCCGCGGTCGAATTGGGCATCCGTTTCCACGCTGCGCGTGGCTCTATGAGTTTAGGCGAATCGCAGGGCGGGTTGCCGCCCGACAGCGTAGTCGAGGATGAAGCGTTCATCCTGCGCGACAGCCGCCGCGTGATCGAGGAATTCCACCAGGCGGAGCGTTACGGCATGGTGCGCGTCGTCCTCGCGCCTTGCTCGCCCTTCTCGGTAACTCCCGACCTGATGCGTGAAAGTGCGGCGCTGGCCCGTAGTTACGGCGTGCGCCTGCACACCCACCTGGCCGAGACGTTGGACGAAGAAGCATTCTGTATCGAACAGTTTGGCCGGCGCCCCGCCGAATACGCCGAAGACCTCGGTTGGGTGGGCGATGATGTCTGGCATGCCCACGCCGTGCATGTGAATGAGCAGGAGATCGACCTATTCGCCCGCACCGGCACTGGCATGTGCCACTGTCCCGCCTCGAATATGCGCCTGGCCAGCGGCATCGCCCCGGTGAAGGATTACCTGGCGGCGGGCGTGAAGGTGAGCCTGGGCGTGGATGGCAGCGCCAGCAACGATAGCGGCCACTTGTTGAACGAAGCCCGTTTAGCGCTGTTGCTCCAACGCGTGATGGGTGACCCCGCCGGCATGACTGCCGAACAGGCGCTGTGGATCGCCACCCGCGGCGGGGCCCAGAACCTGGGGCGGGATGACATCGGGCAGTTGGCTCCGGGCATGGCTGCGGATGTGGCCGCCTACCGCCTGGACGCCATCGATTTCGCCGGCGGCCTGCACGATCCCATGGCTTCGCTCACCTTCTGCGGCCCGGTCAAGGCCGATTTCGTGGTCATCGATGGCAAAGTGCGGGTGCAGGATGGCCAACTCGTCGATGTCGACCTGCCGCCACTGCTGGCTCGGCACAACGCCATCGCCAAAGATTTGGTGAATGGCGAATTGACCCAGTAACCATCTAAAAGCAACTTCCCGACTCTATCTAACACGTCATGTCGAAGCGAAGCGAGACAGTCCCTTGCAAGCGAGGAGATTTCGACAAACGGATTGGCCTCCACGACGCCGAAATCGACAGCCCCTTGCAAGCGTGGAGATTTCTCCTCGCTTCGCTCGTCGAAATGACGTAAAAAGGGAGGCTGTTCTTGGTTGACTACTTAGTTTTCGACTCAGAGGAGCGCGCTAATTCTGACAAGCGTCTCCTCAAAACCCAATCACTCACAGGAAATTGAAACACCATGACCACCAAAACCGATTTCACCGCCGAAGAATGGGAACAGCTTCTGGAAGCGCCCATGTCAATCGCCATGTACATCGCTGTCGCCGACCCCAGTGTATTCGGCTCGATCAAGGAAGCGCTGTCAGTGGCAAAAAACATCGCCAAAAAATCCAAGGAATCATCGACGGAGTTGCTTGGCGCCATCCTGGCCGATTTCCAGGACAAGGAAACCGCCAAAAAGGCGCAACCTGAGTTTGAATCCAAAGACCCCGCCAGCATCAAACAGGAAGTCCTGGATGAAATCGGCGCGGTCGTTACGATTCTGGACGAGAAAGCGACCGCTGAGGAAGCGAGCGAGATCAAATCCTGGCTTTATCAGGTCGCCGTAGATGCCGCCAACGCCTCCAAGGAGGGCGGTTTCCTGGGTATTGGCGCTGTGCGCGTGAGCGACGAGGAAAAGGCTGCGCTTGCAGATCTCGCCGGCGCCCTCGGCGTCGAAGCCTAGCATCCCGTCATGTCGAAGCGAGACATCCCCTGGCAAACAGCCTGCCGTTGGTCGTCGAAAGGATTCCGAAAATGAACGAAAAAGAAGACAAAGTCAGGGCGTTGGAGGCGCAAATCAAGCAGCTGCAGCGCCAATGGCCCAAACATTCGGTTCCGCCTGCCCTGATGCAGGAACTCGACGAACTGGAAGAGGCGCTGGCGCAAGCCAAGGCCCAATTACAGACGCGCGGGCAGACTGAGCCCGCCAAATGACCGTCAAAAAAAGAAGGCTTCCTCCGTTGGGGGGAAGCCTTCTTTCATGTCGTTTCGTTAACGTTTAGTGGTGATGGTGGTTACCGCCGTGGACATGGCCGTGTGCGAGTTC
>DUEF01000062.1 GCA_011176555.1 Caldilineae bacterium | reverse complement strand
TCAGGCTATTCGCCTCGCTTCGCGAGGTTTTTGGCGCGTCGCGCATGGAGCAGGATTTTCCCGAAGGCGTCACAGCCCGCGATATCGTGACATTCCTCGATGAGCAAGCTCCGGGCAGACTCAACGTGCGCTCGTTACACATCGCTGTGAATAAACAGTACACCGATGGCGCTGTGCTCCTGAACGACGGTGATGAAGTGGCGGTATTCCCGCAAGTCAGTGGCGGACAGGACGTCAAACGCTTTTGGCTGACGGAAGATGAACTGTCCCTGGACGAAGTTGCGGCTCTGGTCACTGCGCCCGAGCATGGCGCTATCGTCCTGTTTTCCGGTATCGTGCGCGGCGTGACCGGCGACCTGGAAACAGATCATCTTGAATATGAGGCTTACGTCGAAATGGCCGAAGCGGTTTTGGCCCAAATCGGGGCGGAGGTGCAGGAGCGTTGGCCGCAGATCCGTGATGTCGCCATCGTGCATCGTATTGGTCGCATGGAAGTGGGCGAATCGAGCGTGATCATTGCCGTCGCGGCCGCACATCGTAAGGGCGTGTTCGACGCCTGTAGCTACGCAATCGATCGGCTGAAGGAGATCGCTCCGGTGTGGAAGAAGGAGGTGGGGCCAGACGGCAGTTTTTGGGTGGAAGGGCAGGATCATCCCCCGGCAGGATGATCTGGCATAGATGCGAACAAAGCCATTGGCGTCTTTTTCGTTTTTTTGTTAGGATAATGCAATCATGCTGTGTACTGGGCGTGTTTGAACGCCGGCGCCGGGAAACAGCGCCTCCAGATTGGAGAAAAATTGATTTATGACTACACTCCTCGTTTTTGGCCTTCTACTTTTCCTGGCGTTGGGCTTCGCTTTCCTCACCGGATTTCACGACTCAGCCAATGTCGTGGCGACGATGATCGCCTCGCGCGCCCTATCTCCTCGATTTGCGTTAGGCCTGGCCGCCATCGCCAACCTCATCGGCCCGCTGATGTTCGGCACGGCTGTGGCCAAGGTGGTGGGTGAGGGCATCGTCGCTTCAGAGAGCATCACCATCACGGTGGTTATTGCGGCCTTGCTATCGGCATCAATCTGGAGCATCGTCACCTGGTGGTATGGCATTCCCTCCAGTTCTTCCCATGCCCTGGTGGGAGGCATGGTGGGAGGCGCTATCGCTTTTGGCGGCCCGGATATGGTTATTTGGGATGGATTGCTGCTCGTATTCGCTGCGCTTTTCTTTTCCCCCGTCTTGGGGTTTGTTTTCGGCTGGATTATCCTACGGCTGACGTTGCTCTTGGTGCGCGGCGCTACACCGAAGATCAATATCACCTTCAATCGTCTGCAATTGTTAACCGCGACCACTCTGGCCCTGTCGCATGGCACCAACGATGCTCAGAAGACCATGGGTATCATTGCTTTGGGTCTGGTGACGCTGGGCTTGCAACAGACCTTTTCTATTCCGTTTTGGGTTATTCTGGTCAATGCCATCGCCATTGGCCTGGGTACGGCATTCGGCGGTTGGCGTATCATCCATACACTGGGCGGCAAGTTCTACCGCATCCGCCCCATTCACAGTTTCACCTCCCAACTCACTTCAGCCGCCGTGATTTTGGGCGCATCCATTCTGGGGGGGCCGGTGAGCACCACGCACGTGGTTAGCTCTTCGATTGTGGGTGTGGGAGCGGCCGAGCGCATGAGCAAAGTGCGTTGGACGAACTTGACCGACATCGGCGTGGCCTGGATCGTTACAATCCCCGTGACGACTTTGCTCGCTGTCGTTTTATATTTCATCCTAAGGATCTTCCTGGGCGCTTGACATCGCGAATCGTCCCCCCGCCGATTCGACTCAGGCGCCGTTGCCAGTCCTAATAAAATCATCCGGAGACAGAAACTATGTCACTCATCAGTGGTCGAAAAAAAGAAAACACGTTCATTCGCTTGCTCCGTTTGCAGGCCGAGAAATTGCAAGAAGGCGTCAATGGCCTGTGGCTTTTCGTCACAGAAGGTGATGAGGAAGGGGCCGTAACCCTGGAGCGTTGCGAGAAGGAAGGTGATGAACTGCGCCGGATCTTAATCGACGAATTGCATGACACCTTTATCACGCCGTTCGACCGCGAGGACATCTACCAGCTTTCTTTGTATCTGGACGATGTGTTGGATTATGCATACACAACAGTCCTGGAGATGAAAGAGTTAGATGTCAGTCCAAACAAGTATCTGATCAAGATGGTCGAGCGGGTTCGGGAGGCGTCTGACGAACTGCGTTTGGCTATGGAGCGTCTAGATGACAACCCCAAAGTGGCGCTCGATCATTCCCGACGCACCAAACATCGCGAGAATCAAGTGGAGCGCGTGTATCGCGAAGCGATCGCCGATCTCTTCAGCGGCCCAGAGGACATCCATCATGTCATGGAAATGATGCGCATTCGTGAGGTGTACCGGCACATCAGCAACGCCGCGGATCAAGCGGATCAGGCGGCCAACGTGCTCGGCATCGTGATCATGAAAATGACCTAGGCGCCAACGCGTCGCTGCGACTGGAGCGCAAGGCTCGGCGATTGTAGGGCGTTTTTTGCGTGGGGTCAATATCTTTGAAAAGAGACCATTAGATCGTATAATCGACCCTGACTACCGAACTATTTTTACCGAGCCCAAATTTTGCTGCGAGACGCTTTATGAATGCCTTCAATCGCATTGTCACCATTATCCTCCTGTTCATCCTCTTGGCGCTGTTACTGGCCCTGGCAGTTTCACCGATGGAAGTGGTCCATTGGCTGCAGGGGCTACTCGTCAATTTTAGCGCCTGGTTGGCGCGATTGCAGGCGACAGATCCCACGAATTTCAACATCGCCCGCGCCGCGCTGGGCGTGGCGGCGCTGATCGTGCTGCTTCCTCTGATTTTGGCGGAGTTCACACGCGAGGGCGAGGCGGTTGTGCGACTGCGCACGCCTGAGGGCGACGCCCAAGTCACAACCGACAGTATCGCCAGGCGCCTTGCCTGGCATGTCGATCAAGTGGCGGACGTGATTACTGTTCAACCGGTTGTGCAGGCGCGGGGCGATCAGGTCAACATCCAGTTGGACGTTGAAACGTCGCCCGTAATTGACGTGCCCATGAAGACAGAAGAGATACTCCTCGTCGTCCGCGACGTGGTGGAAGGCAGCATGGGACTGAAAATCGGCAAAATTGATATTCGCATTCGCCACAGCGAATATCCCGAATTGGCTTGATGAAGCAGAGTGGAGCGATTTTGAACGAACCGACCCCGATTCTTGCAGAATCAACAGAATCCGCCATGCCCCTTCCTTCCTCGGGGGCCCCGCCAGCGGAACTATCCCCAGCCCCCTCACCAGTGGAGGAAGATCAGGAGGAGGACGAAGGATTGGATGAAGAACGTCTGCTGGTTTTGCTGGAGGGCCTACTTTTTGTGGCCAGCGAACCGGCGGGCGTCGAGCGTCTGGCGACGGCGCTGGATGTACCTGTCACCCGGATCGAGCAAGGGTTGGAACAACTCGAATCGCAATTGGAGCACAGGGGTATCCGCCTGCAGCGGCACAATGGTTCGGCGCAATTGGTTTCTGCACCCGAGGTGGCGGACGCCATCGAGGTGTTTTTGGGGCTGGATCTCAGCACCAAGCTATCGCGCGCCGCTTTGGAAGCGTTGGCCATCATCGCCTACCGTCAGCCCATCACCCGTCCACAGATCGAAGCGATTCGTGGGGTCAATAGCGATGGCGTTATCCGCACGCTCCTGCACCGCGGGTTGATCGAGGAGGTGGGGCGTTTGGAGCAGGCAGGACGGCCGATCCTTTACGGCACGACCTTCGCTTTTTTGCAGTATTTTGGTCTGGAAAATATAGAAGATTTGCCACCATTGGACGAAGGCGCGCTGGGCGCGCTGGCAGCACGCGCGGGGGAAGAAGCGGAAGCGCGAGCAGAAACAGAGGCAAAGCCGGAATCGGATGCTGTTGTGTTCACTCCGCCGGCTGGTGGAGAATCCCGACCAACGGACTGAAGCCGATCAGGATTCGTTCGTCAGCAAGCGAACCAGGTCGGCGGGCAAGCGCGTTGGTTGGCCTTGGCGGTTGGTGCAGATCAGTTTGGTGAAGCCGGTGACCAAGGTTTCGCCTGCTTCATCGATAATTTGATAATCGAGACGCATGCCGCGGCTATGAACTTTTTCCAACCAGGTGCGGATGATCACAGCATCATCAAAACGAGCTGGATTGTGGTAGCGAGCGCCGAGTTCAGTGATCACAAACAGGAAGCCCATCTCCTCGATCTGTTTGTAGGGAAGGCCGATTTCACGCAGGAAATTGACGCGGCCCACTTCGAACCAGGGGATGTAGCGACTGTGGTGGACAATGCCCATGGCATCGGTTTCGGCGTAGCGAACGCGTAGCGTTGTTTCGTTGATGCGGCCTTTGGGTTTGGGATGGGGCATAGTGAATTATCGGCAATGAGTGATATGCGTCTAACACGTTTGCGTTGCTGGGGTTGAATTTCGTTTCAAGCGTATGTGAGGGAGCCGTAGAAGTCAAACTTTGACAGATTCCCGGACGGCGTCTATAATGCGTGGCGTATTTGGGCCATTTATAGGCTCAAGATGGGCCGCTAGCTCAATTGGCAGAGCAGCTGACTCTTAATCAGCGGGTTCGGGGTTCGAGTCCCTGGCGGCTCACCTACTATATGTAGTGGTTGCGCCCTTCGCCAACCACAATATGTTGTGGCTCCACCACCCAGAGATGGAGCCATGAAATCACAGCCGCTGACTCACCTTAAAACATTTGTACGCCCAGCATCTTTTCCGCTGGGGCTTGCCCTGGATTCCTTCCTACTGGATGCCGAAGCCAGGCGATTGACACCGAAGACGCTACGGTATTACCGGCAACAACTGGGTCCCTTCCTGGAGGCATTGCGGGAGCAGAAAATCAGGGAACCGGAGGGGATAACCGCCTACCATATCCGGGCCTATCTCGTCAG